>NZ_LWER01000364.1:0-484 GCF_001634775.1 Sulfitobacter sp. HI0027 | reverse complement strand
ACGACCCATCTGAAGGCCAGCCATATCGCGCGCCAGAGCCGGAGGGCATGGTTTGCAAATGGATCAACCGCCCTTCGACATAGCGCACCGCAACAGCGGGATCGGCGTCGGGGACATAGACCACCGGCACCGATACCCCACGGTCACAGAGATAGGTCANGNCGGTGGTCTATGTCCCCGATGCCGATCCCGCTGTTGCGGTGCTCTATGTCGAAGGGCGGTTGATCCATTTGCAAACCATGCCCTCCGGCTCTGGCGCGCGATATGGCTGGCCTTCAGATGGGTCGTCCTATGAATGGTGGGAACATCAGGGCCGTGCGCGCCTTGGCTGGCACGAGGGGGCCAGCGACGCGGTGACGCCGATCTATACGGACTGTGTGCCGCAAGATTGACCCCATGCGGGATTGCGGCGCGGGCGGCAATATGCTCTGGGGGGCGCGAAAAGTGCCCCTTGGGCGCTGGCTCTTGCGACGCAACAATCAGG
>NZ_LWER01000363.1:0-211 GCF_001634775.1 Sulfitobacter sp. HI0027 | reverse complement strand
ACACTGGTTGGCAGGCTAAAGTGCCAACAGCCCCAGCGGAAAGGAGGAATTTTCTTCGTTTCATAGGCCGGTGGCTTTCAAAGACTGATGATAAGTGGAACTTGGTACACGAGGGCGTACCTTCATAAGTCAGATAAAGTGCATGAATCAAAACAACTTCACTTGTGTTCCGACTTCGGCCAAAGCGAACAATTCTTTGATATGCTCGTTG
>NZ_LWER01000362.1:0-235 GCF_001634775.1 Sulfitobacter sp. HI0027 | reverse complement strand
GGACGGTTCATCGCCTGGTCGACAGCATCCAGCATCCGAATGACTGATCTAAGGCTGACGTTGTGCGGCATCTTGATTGCCATGATGACGTCCTTGACGGCATCAACTGCATCTGGGGGAAGGTCACGTCGCAACCCTTCGCGCTCAGCAAATCCGAGCAGGTGTTCTTGCGTCAGGGCGCGCAGTTCGGTGGGAGGGCATCGGCTCAGGAACGGGGCTGGCAGACCGTTCACAC
>NZ_LWER01000361.1:0-324 GCF_001634775.1 Sulfitobacter sp. HI0027 | reverse complement strand
CACCGAGATCATCAACAGAACAGTTGAAATCGCATTGATCTCAGGTGTCACCACCCGCCGTAGTTGGCCCAGCATATAGGTCGGCAGGGTGTCCTGCCCGGCGGATTTCACAAATTCGGTAATGACCACGTCATCAAGGCTGATGACAAAGGCCAGCATCGCCCCGGCGAGAATGCCCGGCCAAAGCTGGGGCAGGGTCACATGGCGGAAAACCTGAAACGGCGTGCCATAGAGGTCCGCCCCCGCCTGTTCGAGGGTCAGGTCCATGCCTTGAAGCCGTGCGCGGATCGGAAGATAGGCAAAGGGAATGCAAAAGGCCGAATG
>NZ_LWER01000360.1:0-25004 GCF_001634775.1 Sulfitobacter sp. HI0027 | reverse complement strand
CGCGGAATATCCAGGATGACCTTCCCACTGTCGGTAGTCACAGTCTTCTGGCTGCTGCCATTACGACGATTGGGCGGATGGTTCTGGCCCTCCGCGACACCTTCTTCGCGCTCTGCCCCAAGATGTTCCTCCATCTCAGCTGTTAAAGCGCGTTCTGCCAATGCTTTGGTCAACTCGGCAAGAATGCCCTCCTTGCCGAATAGGTCGCCAGAGGACCGGCCTTCCATCAGTTGGTCTAATAGCTTTTTGTCGATGCTCATACGTGGGTCTCCTTATAGAGCAGTTACCACGCCAGAGCACAAAATTCAGGACAGTCCCCTTCAACTCGGCTGTTCCTTGGGTAGAGGAAGTGTCCAACTATCTCTTTGTCTGGGCGGGCTTCCTATCCTGCGCCCACTTGCTTGGGGAAGAAAAACATCTACGCGTCGACTTTGCAGTCAAGCTCTTACCAAAGAAAGCGCAGGTTGGCGTCAAGCTTTTAAACGACATGGTACTTGTCGTTTTCTTCATCTCAATGGTAGCCCCCAGCATTCGCTTGTTAGGCAAGCTGCGGACTACGCCATCTTTGAGGATGCCCGAAGCGATCCCATATTCGATCCTGCCGATCACCATGGTGATCTGTCTCGTTCACCTTATTTCGCTTATTCGCCGTCACTACGCGGCCTACCGGGAGGCGTCTTCATGAGCCTTGCAATTCTGCTTGTCGGTTTTGCCCTGCTGTTTCTGCTCGGAATGCCTGTCGCTTTCGCAATGATCATCGCTGCTTGGGCTTATGTACTTTACAGTGGGTTCGACCTGTCCTTTCTGTCACTGCAACTGTTCGCCGGGCTAGACTTCTTTGTTCTGTTGGCTATCCCATTGTTCATCCTTGCCTCCGAAGTGATGGCCCGCACATCCGTTGCGCAACGGATATTTGACTTTGCCCAAGCGATGGTGGGCGGCATTCACGGTGGGTTGGGCCATGTGAATACCGTCACTTCCGTGGTGTTTTCCGGCATGTCCGGTTCTGCTGTTGCAGATGTCGGCGGGATCGGCCGCCTAAGCTATCGGGCCATGGTCGACCAAGGGTATCCAGCACCTTATAGTGCTGCTGTGACTGTCTCCAGCGCAGTAATCGGTCCAATCATTCCGCCATCAATTCCGATGATCGTTTTCTCAATGGTCTCGGGCGCGTCGATTGCAAAGTTATTCTTTGCTGGTGCGATACCGGGGTTGATTATCGCCGTAGCGATCTTTGGATATGTCTACGTCACGTCACGCCGCCGAGGCTATCCCATGGGCAGCCGTGCTAACTTCGCCCAGCTTGTCGCTGCCCTAATCGCGGGTTTTCTGCCACTGATGACACCTGTCATCCTATTAGCAAGCATTTACTTGGGCATCGTTACGATCACCGAAGCCGCCGCCGTAGCCGTGCTTTATGCGCTGGCACTCGGGATTTTTGTTTACCGAGCCTTGGGGCTGAAAGACTTTGTCGACTGCATGCGCTCGGTCTTTGTGACCTGTGGGCCGATCCTTATCTTGTTGCCTGCCGCCAAAGTTTTTGGGTTTGCCCTCACCGCCGAAGGCGTCTCGCAGCATTTCGCCGTTTGGGTCACATCGATTTCAGAAAACCCAATATTCATCTTGGTGGCCATTAACGTGCTGTTCCTCTTACTCGGCTGCATTTCGGACCCGAACGTTAACATCATGCTGTTCGTTCCTATCGTCATGCCATTGGCCAACATGATCGGGATCGATCCGATCCAGTTCGGCATGATTGTTGTCCTAAACTGCATGATCGGGCTGGCAACGCCACCTGTGGGAGGACTGCTCTTTGCCATCTGCGGAATGGAAAAGATCAGGCTCGAAGAGGTCTTCAAAGCGATGTGGCCCTTTTTGGGACTGCTCATCGGTGTCCTCGTATTGGTGTCCGCCTTCCCTGGCCTTTCGCTGTGGTTGCCCAGCGTCCTTTTTGACTGATTGAAAGTAGCTATCATGACTATCTCTCCTGCCTGGATGAAACCGGCTCTTAGTTCCGGATCGGTATTGCGCGGCCTCATGGTTTCGGAATTGAAAACTCCATTCCTAGGCGCGCTCCTAGACTCAATCGGAATGGATTTTGCAATTCTGGATCAAGAACATGGTAGCTATGGTCCGGACATGCTGGCTTCGCTTATGGCGGGCTTTCGCAACGGGCGGTGCCAGCCCATTGTCCGGGTACCGGAAATCAGGCGCGATGCATTTCTGACGCCGCTTGAACTGGGCGCTGCAGGCGTGCTTGTGCCGCGTGTGGAAACCGCAGATGAGGCGCGGTCCATCGTTGACTTCTGTCACTACGCGCCGTCGGGTTCTCGCGGTGTCAGCACGTCACGCGCCCACACCCGTTTTTCGCGCGTCAACCCTGCAGAGTACCTGCCGCAAGCGAACGCGGAACTCCTGATTGGGGTCCAAATCGAGACTGAAGCGGCACTGGGTGTTCTGGATGACATCTTATCGGTCGAAGGGATCGATATGGCTTTTATCGGCCCATCTGATCTAAGCGTGTCTTGCGGGATTTCGTCAAAGTTGACGTCGCCAGAAATGGCGACCCATGTTGATGCTATCCTGGCGGCATGCAAGCGTCACGGGAAATTCGGTGCACTTCAGACAACCGATTGGGAATCTGCTTTGGCGCTGGTGCCGAAAGGCCTTAATGTAATTTCTGCCACCACCGATCTTGCGGCGCTTCAACACGGTATGAAGGCTGCACTGGGTGCGCTTAACACCCTGTCGAGCGCGAACTGAGCAATGGCCGATAACGATTGTTTCCTTGGCCTTGATCTAGGTACCAGCAGCCTTAAAGCGGTTTTAACTGACAGGCACGGTGCGGTGCTCGCTGAGGCGTCCGCGCATTATCCGACCTTACGGCCTCAAATTGGCTGGTCCGAGCAGGACCCCGCCGACTGGCTCACGGCGATGACCGCGACCGTTGCCGAACTGTATGCCAAAGCATCGCAGTACATGGAACATCTGGTCGCGATCGGCTTTTGTTCCGCAGCCCATTTGCCGGTGCTGCTCGATGCAGATGGTCAGGTAGTGCGCCCGGCGATTTTGTGGAGCGATCAGCGTAGTACAGTCGAGGTCGACTGGCTGATTGCCAATCACGGTCCGAAGATACGCCAGGTTACCTTAAACCAGCCGTCTTGCACCTGGACGTTGCCACAGCTTGCTTGGGTGTCTGGGAACGAACCTGAATCCATGGCACGCACAGTTTCCTTATTGTCTTCTAAAGACTACCTTATCTATCTGCTGACCGGACAGCATCAGATGGATTTGACGTCTGCAGTCGCGACATTGCTGTATGATGTCGGTGAGCGACGCTGGGATCTCGAACTATGCGTACTGGCGGGCCTATCTCCGGAAGCTCTCCCTCAAGTTGTAGAACCTACGACATGTGTCGGAAAGACTGGAGATGGTGCGAAGAGCTTTGGCTTGCCTAAGGGCGTCGCAGTGATCAGCGGTGCGCTAGATAGTGCCGCAGAAATCGTAGTCTGTGCCGGTCGGACAGTTGCCCCGCCTGCGGTCATTCGCGTCGGATCATCGGCTGCAATTCTTGCCCCCGGAAAGCCTGTCTTCAAACAAGGTGTGCTGAATTACCCGCACGCTGTAATGCCGGGCCATTATTATCAGGCCGGGACGAATGCGGGGGCGGTTGCACTTCAATGGGTGCGCCAGCTCGCCGGCGGATTAGACCATTCCGAGGTTGACGCGATGGTCAAGGCAGCGCCCGCAGGAGCAGATGGCTTATTGTTTCACCCGTACCTACAAGGTGAAAGAGCACCGTATTGGAATCCCGATATGCGGGGAAGTTTCTCAGGTATTCATACTCGACATGATATAGGCTATTTCGTACGGGCAGTCATGGAGGGGGTCGCGTTCTCCCTCCGGGATTGCATTCAGCGCCTGGAACTTGACCTTTCTCATGACGTTCCGGCCAGAGTGGCTGGCGGCGTGACACGCGGGCAAATCTGGCCGCAAATCCTCGCGGACGTCCTAGGGCGTCCGCTTGAAACAGTCGACCATGCTGAATCGGCTCTGGGCGCGGCGTTTATCGCTATGTGGGCCAAGGGCGGACCCATTGGTATCCCCGAAGTTTCCGCGCGTACAACGATCCGACCAGATTTGAAAAAGACTGACCTCTATTCTGAGATGTTCGGTCGCTATCAACGATGGGCAGATTTTATGGATCGGGAAGCCCGAAGAGGCGCTTGTCCCTAGTGTTCGCCACCTGACGTAAGATTCCCGTGAAAAACGCGCACCAAATTTCGAGGCGCTCTCGTCATCCTGACTTGCCAAAGGACTGATGCTGTAACCGCCCCCCCCCGACGTCACTCTTGTGTCAAGGTGGATCATGTTTGATCCAATTAGGGGTGTTGTCAACTTAACTTGCCACCCGCGAATAGATGGCCGGTCTTTGAGCGTCAGATGCTCGCAGCCTCCTTCCAGGCGTCGAAGGCCTCTATTCTGTGATAGCGTGTTTCGGTTGCGGAACGGCGGCGGGCGGGTATCGAGAAGCGGTTTCTGGTGGCAGAATGACAGGCTACAAACCGTTGCAACCCGCCCGGAGAGCGAAACCCTTGCATGCACCGCTCTCGTTTTCGAAACGGCAAATGGCTGTTCTCGGCCCGATTGTTAAGGCCTTTGTGGGAGCGATGTTAAAGGCCGGAAGCGATCTCGCGTCTGGCCGCACCGTAGGAGCGCAGCTTGTCCGTGACGATCCGTTTGGGCAGGCCAAACCGCTTGATCAGGGCTTTCAAAAGACGCTTTGCGGCACGCTTGTCGCGCTTAGATTGCAGAATTTCCTCCAGGACGATCCCCTCTTGATCAACCGCGCGCCAGAGCCAGAATTTCCGCCCGGAAATCGCCACCACAATTTCGTCGAGATGCCAAACGTCTCCCGGAGGCGCCTGCCGCCGGCGCAAGTTTCTGGTGATCTGCGGGGCGAATTTCGCCACCCAACGCCGGATCGTTTCGTAGGAAACATCAATGCCACGCTTCAGCAGCATTTCCTCGACTTCGCGCAGGGATAGGTTGAACCGGACGTACAGCCAAACCGCGTGCGCGATGATCTCTGGTGGAAAACGGTGGCGCTTGTAGCTGACGATCATGCTCATGCGCCGCAACTACGCAAAATCTCCAACGATTCCAACAGGCCCGAGTTAATGTGACAATGCCGTTTGAGTGACCGATGGTTGCAAACCTGGCGGTCACGACGAGATCTTGGACAGCGCGTCCTCCTTGTGAGCCGCAACATGGTCGGTCTTGTCGCTTTCAATCTCGTATTGCGGATCATCCTTGGACGCACGTCGCCGATGCCCTTTGTAGTTGAAATCCTCTTCGTGAACTTTCACGATATGTCCGCTCACGCGGCCCGCTTCAGAGTTCCAACTCACGTGATCACCTACTGAAAACTTGGCCATATCGGAACCTCCTTCAGATGGACAACTCCCGTCTTGCAGACGCTGTTCCACACGAGGAAGACGTGGCGTGCATTGCGCTACGCAGCACGCCAAGACCGCCCTGGGACCCATTGAAATCAGTCCTGTTCGGATGCAACCTATCGCCGGAGGCAGCAGCCATGGATGACAGCGACGATCACGGGGGGGAGCCCCCCTGCTTTGACCATTTGATTGCAGGCGGCGAAAGCGCCGACCCCCAGATCGCGCGGGATGTCGCGAGGTTTCGCAAAGCGGAGCGCGTGCGTCTGCTGGCCGGGCGAGAGATGTCGGTGGAAGACCGGAAGATCGGCACGGACATACTGATCGGCGGCCTCGATCCGATGGTCGCGCCTGGGCTGGGAATGCGGATCGCGGCTTATTGGCCTATTAGGGGTGAGCCGGATCTTTGCCGCTGGATGGCCTCTGCGCATGAGAGGGGCGCACAAATCCTGCTCCCCATCGTCGTCAGAAAGAACCAGCCGCTCGAGTTTCATGAGTGGACGCCAAGATGCGAGATGGCGCGGGGTGTTTGGAACATCCTCGTTCCCACAAGCGGCACCGAATTAGTTCCGGATACCGTCATCGCGCCTCTGGTGGGCGTCGACGAGGCATGTTTCCGGCTTGGCAATGGCGGGGGTTACTATGATCGCACGCTCGCCGCTATGCAGCCACACCCGCGCACGATTGGGATCGGGTTCGCGGGTTGTCGATTGAAGACCATCTTCCCGACGCCTTGGGACGTGCCGATGGACGAGGTATTATTGTCGGATGGCACCCGGCTCTCGCAACAGGCTCGCAACTACGCTGCCGCATCTCCAAGAACCACTACCTAAGGAACAAAACACGTTGCGCCTTCCTGCCATCACCAATCTGATCAACCAGTTGGTGGAGCCAATCATCACGCCGTTGAATGAGGGCAATGTCTATCCGCAGCTGACCGTGCGGCCCGAGGCCGACTGCAAGCGCTATGAGGCGCTCTGCTCGGCCGAGGAGGCTGCCGCATGAACGCTCTCATCGACCAACTGACGGCCTTGAGGCTGCATGGAATGGCAGCTTGCGCCCATGATTTGCTGTCCGCGCGCAAGCCACCAAGTCTGACCACAGCGATAAAGCAACTGATCGACGCGGAAACCGTAGAGCGGCGGGTGCGTTCCATCCAGTATCAAATGCGCATCGCGAAGTTCCCCCATCATAAGGACTTCGCCACCTTCGATTACGGCGCGGCCGCGGTGAGTAAGGCCCAGATCGAACCCTTCTGCTCGGGTCAGTTCACCGAAGAGGCGCACAACCTCATCCTGGTCGGCGGAACCGGGACAGGCAAAACTCACATCGCCATCGCGCTTGGAACCACATTGATCAACAACGGCAAGAAGGTCCGCTTCTTCAACGCGGTCGATCTGATGCCAACTCTGTTCGGATCCTCGGCCAAGGCCGCTGCCGGGGATAATATAGCAAACTCGAGATACAGAAGGCTCAGGATTCATTTGATGTACTATAGTCAGCCATATCGGCGGTCATGGCCTCAATGACAAAATCAACAAATGCGTCAGGCACATCAAGATAATACTCTTTTTCGGACCATGATCCCATTGTCGTGTCTAAGCCACGAGACTGTATCCATAACCCTAATTTTTCTAGTTCGCCCTCCGGCGTAGCACTAAGAAACGCTATTTGCGAACCCCGTTTATCCACATCTCTGTTTGAGACCTCACTTTTCGTAAACTGAATATCAATATTCGCACCGGGTTGACGCATCCAGATGCATTTTCCATTACGTCGAAGCTCGATCATGCCAAGGCATTCCTTGAACAATTCGATAATGATATCGAAATGTTCGCCTTTTATTCTATTTGAGAAGTGATTTAACTCCATGATATAGAGACCTCTATAAGAAAAGGGATACGGGATACCTGACGATCACCAACCGTTTTTGAAAGTAATGCGGTACCTAGAGTGTGGTTTTTTAAGACAAGCGGTAAAAAAACCGCTTGCCTCGCGATCCATTCTATACGACCGGCTCAATATGCCCCAATTCGATCAACCTAGAATAGTTATCGGTCAATCCCCACTGTTCAATTAACCTTCCATCAACTACCCGGCAGATCATCATATCTATAACTTTGAACGATTTCCCGTTCTTAGGTAAAGGCCCATCTGCTTGGCTAGTCCCCGAAAGCGTTTGCCGAACCGAAACAAGCTCACCGCTCCCAAAGATAATCTCAACATCTTCGTGATAGTCGGGCCACATTTTTCTAATTTCTGATACGTGTTTGCGAAGGCCGTCCCAACCGGGCTCCCATTTCATCAAGCCAAATCCGCCCTGATGAGATTTGAAATCAGGAGAGTAGAACTCCGGAATCCGATCAAGAAGACCTTTGTTGAAAATTACATCAATAGATCCTAGAACAGTCTTAACGTTTTCTTCTTCAGACATCGTTTTCCTACTTTCTTGTTTGCTTTGGAAAGACCATACGCGCGGAGGAACATTTTTCTTTCAGCGCCGAAATTCTTCATGGGCTTAGTTTAGCAATTATTCTAACTGCAAAAACTATGTCCACTTCCGATGCTTCATCCAATAGGTGGTACCGCGGTATAATAATACTCCCAGGATCATTGCGGAGAAGACAATCACAGCTGCCGCTGCAGCGGTAACATCTACGCCGTATTGAATTCCTGAAAAAAATCGTAAAGGTAGGGTCTGCGTGTTCGTATCGGCGACAAAGTATGTCACGATGAACTCATCCCAAGAGATAATGAACGCGAAGATTCCCCCTGCAGCAATCGCAGGTGCGATAATAGGTGCTGTAACTCGCATAAAGCACTCAAGCTGAGAAGCACCTAAGCTCCGAGCCGCTCTTTCTAATGAAGCATCAAAAGTCGACAGCCGAGAGGCAACATTAATATAGACAAACGGAATAGCAATAGCGCTATGGGACAAAACCAGACCGAATGTTGTTCCAGCCAAATGTAGCCGGGAGAATATTCCGAAGATGCCGATTGCGAAGGTAATGTGAGGTCCAATCATAGGAAACAGAAGAAAGATGGAAATAACGTTCCCATAAGCCATCTTTTTTCTAATGATCGCGAACGCAGCCAGCGTCCCACACACAACCGATAAGATCGTTGTGAACACAGCCACTTCAAGGCTTTTGAGGGAAGCATTTACCCAAGTGGGCTCACTAAAAAAGCTCCAGAACCAGCGCAGAGAAAACCCCTGTGGTGGAAAAGCAAGATATTCTGCCGAGTTGAAGGCGAACGGAAATATCATAAGAATTGGGAGTAAGGTAAAGGCTAGTACAAGGATCGCGAATACATACATAAGCGTCCACGCAACCTTGCTTTGAATTCTATGGTTCATCTGGACTGGCTCCCAAACAAAGTCTTCAGATCAAAGAAACGGCCATAGACAAGCAGAAGGAGGATGGTGACGACCATAAGAAGCCAACCCATTGCTGCGGCGACATTAAACTCGCCAAGGTTCATAACCTGAACCTGAATGATCTGAGCAATCATTGCATCCTTTCTCCCCCCCAAAAGTGCAGGGGTGATATAGAATCCTAGCGAAAGTAGGAATGTTAACAGTGCTCCCGCACTTACGCCTTGCATACTAAGAGGAAGAAAAATACGCAGGAAGCTACGTAGCGGGGACGCACCAAGGCTTTTTGCCGCAGAGATAAGATGGGTATCGATACTCCGCATTCCTGCAACAATAGGCAACACGCAAAACGGCAGCATTACATTGACCATGCCTATCAAAAGGCCAATGCGGTTATAAACAAGCTGAACCGGGGCCTCGATTAGTCCAAACATTACCAGAGTGGAATTGATGATCCCCCGGTTTTCTAAGATCGCGATCCAAGCAAAAGAGCGGATTAAGGCTCCAACCAGGACGGGAGATACTACGGCGATCATCATGATCACCCGTATTTTGGGAGGCGCATGATGTATGACAAATGCGAGGGGATACCCAATGAGAACGCAGATAATAGTTACTAACAGCGCGATCACGAATGATCGATACACAATACGTGCGAACACAGAGGTGTCGAACACTTGCGCATAGTTGCCAACTCCGTAGCCCCCATCAGTTATGAAGCTTTTCACCAGCAACCACGCCAACGGATAAACGAGAACAATGGCATAGAGCGCGAAGACTGGAACCAAAAGCGCCCACGGCGCGCTCGCTAGCCTCGTTAGCGTCGCAGGAACCGCATATTTTGATCGCTGCCTCTGCAAATATTTCTCGTGCATCATTTCGGACCGTTTCCATTTAGCGCTTCGAAGGGGGCGAGTGCATTGTAAGGCCGACCGAAAAACAAGTGGTCGGCCCGTTTGCTAGATAGCTAATGAAGAAGCCTTTAGTTCAGCGTCCAGCTCTGCCACCGCGAAAATACCGGCTTCAAGTTTTGGGACCACCAATCCGAATCCATCGTAACGAGACCTTTGGCATTGGTAGGGTATGTCGGCATGTGCTTTTGGTGTTCGGCGCTATAGGCCTCGTCTGCTGCGGGGTTATTGCCCCCATAGGCCATCACATCTCCAACAACTTGCTGTCCTTCGGCTTTCGTGATGTAATCCAAAAACTTCATCGCGTTCTCCGGATTCTTTGCACCCTTAGGAACGACCCAGTAGTCGACGAAATTTACGCCGCCATTGAACGAGTAATCGATGTCCAGGCCATCCCGACTTGCCTTAAACGCACGTCCATTTGGAATGACACCGATTGTGGCTTGGCCAGACGCGAGAAGCTGAACGCCTTGTTCGTTCGCGGTATAAAAGATAATTTCGTCTTTTATCTCATCTAGCTTGGCAAACGCGCGATCAAGATCGAGTGGATAAAGATTATCCGGCGCAACCCCATCGGCAAGAAGGGCGATCTCTAAAACCCCATAGGGTGTACTAGAGCGAATTGCTCGTTTACCTGGGTATTGCTCCAAATCAAAGATGGCTTGAGGCCCCACATCTTCGCTGATTCCGGCAGAGTTCCACGCGACGACACTTGCGGAGTAGAGAGCTGCAATACGACTGGGCTTTGCTGCGCCCTCGCGCAAGCCATCAGCGTCTACAACATCGTAATTAATCGGATGAATAAGATCGTCTTTCTTGGCAATCTCGCTATCAATCGGAGCGAGATAAACGACGTCCCACTTTACATTCCCAGCTTCCACCTGTGCTTTCAAAGGGCCAACGGTACTATCTTGACTTGCCATTGAAACCTCAAGCCCGGTTTCCTCTTCGAAAGGTGTAACATAGGCTTCTCTAAGGACTTCTTCAAATGTGCCACCGGTTGCGGCAATTACTAGGTCCTGAGCTATTGCGGTAGACCCAAGACCGAGCAGCGACAGGGCGACTGCCCCTTTTAAGTAAGATCTCATCGTTATCTCCTCTCTGATGCGTGTTAAATTTATGTCTTCTTTGATGACTTATTATTGGTTTTCGCGGACAACGATAACGTTGGCGGGATCGATATATACGTCTACCTTGCCGGTCCGCAGGTGTTCTACGTCACTCACGCGAACGACCAACTTTAACTCTCCTATGCAGATGGTACCTCTGGTCGTAGAACCGCTATAGACGCAGTCTATTACTTCAGCGGTGAAAACATTTTCAGCTTTCTTTGGAAGCGTGTGGTCTAACATTTGAATGTGCTCAGGCCGGATCGAAAGAGTTACCTGGCTGTTTGGAGTGAGCTGTATGGACGTGCGGATACTGATACCGGCTTCTAGGTTCACTGCCGCGTTGCGTTCAACATTTTCAGAAACCACACCGTGAACAAGGTTTGTTTCGCCAATAAACTCTGCCACAAAATCTGTGGTTGGCCTTTCGTATACTTCTTCGGCCGAACCGGCTTGAGCGACCTCGCCGTTGTTCATCACCACCACAAGATCAGACATTGTCAGCGCCTCTTCTTGATCATGTGTCACAGCGACAACAGTAATCCCTAACGAGCGTTGGATCCTTTTGATTTCAAACTGCATGGCTTGCCTTAGCTGTCTGTCTAACGCGCTTAATGGCTCGTCCATTAGCAGCAATTTTGGGGTGAAGACAGTTGCTCTAGCCAAGGCGACCCTTTGCTGCTGACCGCCACTCAGCTGAGATGGGTAGCGATCTGCAAAATCCGTTAGGCGCACCAAATCCAAAGATTTTCCCACGGCCTCTTTGATATCGCCGGGCGCCCAACGGCGCATCTTCAATGGGAAGGCAATATTCTCGCGAACGGTCATATGGGGAAACAGAGCGTAGCTTTGGAAAACAACACCGATATCTCGTTTGTGGGGCGCAAGATCAGTGATCGACTGCCCGTCGACCGCAATATCGCCCGACGTCACGCTTTCGAAGCCGGCGATCATCATCAAAGTAGTCGTCTTTCCTGAGCCACTTGGCCCGAGTAAAGTGACGAACTCGCCTGACCTGATATCTAAATTAACCCCACGCACAGCTGGCTCCGAAGACCCACTATATTTCTTGACTAGAGATCTTAAGGTAACACTAGCCCCATGTGCTTCTTGCATAGGTTCGGCGTCAAGCGCTCCATTCATACTGCCATCCATTCTGATCAGCCTCGCGGTGTTGTAGGGCCTGCCAGCGACCCTCTAGCCGGCAGAGTAGTTTGACATATAGAGAAAAAATGCCAACAAAGGCCGAACCTATCGGTCAAAGTGGCCGACTTCGAGCTTTCGATAACATCACGTATTGTGAGGTTTCCTAACCCATTTCACTCTATAAGTTGCGTCTTACTAAGAAGCCTAACAGTGCTAACATAAAAACGAGAAACTCAAAATTTGAATTGATCGATGCAAAAGAGGAATGCATGAGGCAAAGAAGATTTCTCCCATCCACCAAACTCCTCCTCGCCTTGGATGCCGTGGTCCGGCATGGATCGGTGACAGCAGCGGCAAAAGAGCTGAACCTAACGCAGAGCACAGTAAGCAGATTGATCTTGACGCTAGAACAGCAGCTCGGCCGAGAGCTGTTTGTTAGAGAGAAAAGACGGATGACCCCCAATGCTGCAGCGCTTAATTACCAGCGTGAGGTCTCTCGAGCGTTAGATATGATACATCGTTCAAGTATGTCCGTAGTTGCGAACCCTAATGGCGGGACCCTGTCACTTGCCGTCCCCCCGACGTTTGCGTCGCGCTGGCTCGGTCCCCGGCTTGGAAAGTTCATGGGTGAGAACCCTGGTGTACTTATCAATATGTCTACACGAATAGGGAAGCTGAACTTTGAAAGCGAAGTGTTTGACGCCGTCATTTACTGCGGCCTGGATGACTGGGAAGGCGTAGACTATCTAAAGCTTTTTGAAGAGAAAGTGACGGCCTGTGTTTCGGTGGAATTTTCCAGGACGCATCGTTTGCACTGCTTAGATAACCTAAGAGGTTTGCCAATGCTTCAATTGGAATCCCAGCCTGATGTTTGGGCTGATTGGTTCCGGGAGCAGGGCGGTGAGCCCCCAGATCCGACAGGAATGCTAATGGACCAATTTTCTATGATGATCCAAGCGGCTATTGAGGGTCTTGGAATCGCTATACTTCCTGACTATCTCGCTCAGATTGAAATTACTGAAGGGCGTTTAGTTCCTGTACTTGAACCAGCCGTGCCGCTCCGGCAATCTTATTGGCTAGCCTGGCCGCACCACAAAGATAGCGACGCTCCTCTACGCGTATTTCGAGAATGGCTCGGTCAAGAGGGGAAAATATATTTACCGAGCATTCATTTGACTTAGACCGCGGCGGTTTCGTTAGAGGTGGTATATTACCTATACTAACCTTTGTGAAATTTTCTTCACGTTCTTCGTTCGTCTAGGTGTTTGATCCCACGGTTTGATGGTGCGATCCTTCGAAATTATTAACGTCCTGAAGCCATAATTTAACACTATTGGCAATAGTGTTAACCTTGGCTCACGCCACCTCACTACTGGTTTACTGTGGGTGCGCTGAAGTGGTGGAATAGCTGTCTCACACCCACATCGAGGGGGGTTTTAGGAGCGAACCCGATTTCTGTCGCAGCCAGTTGATTGCGGAGTTCAGAAATGCCACGTGCATCTGGGGCAGGAGGGGAACATGTCACTACCATATCGGGATGAAGCTTCATAATGATATTCGCCACCTCTGACATTTCGACTGCGCGCCCAGCGGTAATATTAAAAATCTTCGATTGAGGTGTCTCTGCTTCTGCCGCGCGCAAAAGCCCCTCTACCGCATCGGTAATATGGAGATAATGTGTATAGGCATCTGCGGGCGTGAGGACGGCGAACTTCTCTCCTGAATGAGCGGCCCGCACCAGCTGCTCCAGCGTCGTAGGTGTTTGCCGCCCCGGCCCATATATCCAAGACAGCCGCAATGAGATCGCATCCACGCCATGCTCATTTGCATAGCCCAGCATTACCTGTTCCCCTGCCACTTTGCTGGCACCGTAGACCGTACAAGTGGCAAGTTGGGTCGCTTCATCGACAGAACCAGAGAGCTCACCGTATACTTCGCTGGTGGAGCAGATGATGACACGTCCCACGCCGTGGCGGCGGGCGGCCTCCAGAACAGCGGCTGTGCCTCCGGCATTGATCCGCCATATATCCAAGGGGCGATCAGGCATGACCATGGGACCGGATACGGCACCACAATGCAGGATTGTATCGAACATCCCTTGTCTCACAACCGCATCAACCTGCTCACTGTCAGTTACTTCGCATTGCGTGATATCTGGGCGCTGGCGCGACACCGAGCCGATATCTGTGGCCAACACATCCAGTTCTCTCGCTCTCAGAGTATTGACGACTGCTGCCCCGAGAAAGCCACCTGCCCCCGTTACCAAGACCCGCCCCAGCTTTCTGCCAGGCAAGAACCGATCACTCTGGCTCATTCGTTGTTCCTTTATGATGTGCCTCTCAGGATATCTTCTAAAGGTCCTGCTGCCAATTCACTATAGAACATGCGTAGGTGTGAGTATTTATTCCCTTTTTCGGCGATGTTGCTTCTTTGAATCACTCAACTGCAGATCTACGATGTTCTGGAAATCAGCATATTGGAGGGTGTGTTCTACGTGCGCACCGAAGAAGGATACTTATGGGACAACTCGACAATCAGATCGCTTTCGTGACGGGAGCCGCCACGGGCTTAGGGCGCGGTATCGCGTTACTTTATGCCCGTGAGGGCGCGGATGTCGCAATACTCGATCGCAATGGACCAGGCAGCGCGCAGGTTGCTGAAGATATCGAGAAGCTTGGCCGGCGCAGCGTCGCAATTGAGGTCGATGTAGGAGACGAGGAGGCCGTCATTGCGGCGATAGCTGACGGGGTCCAAAAGCTTGGTGACCCGGATATCCTTGTTAACAACGCTGGAATTATCACAGTCGCAGCAATGGAGGAAATGGATACCAAAACCTGGGACGATATGTTGCGGATAAACTTGAAAAGCGTCTTTCTTTGCACCCGAGCCGTGCTGCCTGCAATGCGGGCGCGCGGCTATGGGCGGATCATCAACATCAGCTCGCAACTCGCTCATAAGGGTGGCTATGGGATGACCCACTATGCGGCAGCCAAGGCTGGAGTAATTGGACTGACAAAGGCGCTCGCCCATGAAGTGACCAAGGACGGTATCGCAGTGAACGCGATTTGCCCCGGCCCACTGGACACAGATATGAAGCTGCCCCCCGAATGGGCCGCTAGCAAACAGAATGATCTAATGATCGGACGACAAGGCCGCGTCGAAGAAATTGCCCCGACCGCATTGCTTTTGGCAACAGAGGCAGCGGCCTTCTATGTCGGCACGACCTTCAACCCCAACGGCGGTGATGTCATGATCTGAATCTAAGGGGTGGTGCTATGCGTTAAGCCGCAAGTGCTGCCCGCACTGTTTGGCTGGAAGCGATCTCGCCTGAAAGTGCAATACGCTTCAAAGCAGATGCATGACGGTCGTCGGTATCTGTGGCGCAAGCATCCTCGATGCATATCATGCGATATCCCAGCACGGACCCGACCTTCATTGTTTGCTCAACACATTGGTCTGTCAGAAAGCCGGTGCAAAGAATGGTCGATATGCCGATATTGCGCATAACGTAGTCAAAATTGGTCGAATGGAAAAGGCAAGCCGAGGACTTCTTCAGTACGATTTCATCGTTTTGAGGCGCAAACCGAGACGTGACTTGCCCGCCCTGCGACCCTTTAGGAATGTTGAATCCAGACAGTTTATAGTCGAGGCTTCGGTCACGACCATCCTGGGTGAGGTTCTCCATAACGGTATAGGTTACCTCAACCCCGCCCTTACGCGCGGCTGGTAAGAGCTTTGAGAGACTTGGCCATACGACCTGTTCGATGCGGTCATAAAAAAACGGTCGAGGCGGGTGATTAACTGGATCGAGCACGTAGTCTTGTACATCAATCAACAGCAGCGCAGTTTTTTCGGCTTCAAGAAACATCGTCATGACGTCCGCACAAACGGTTCTTTCAAACCGAAGAGACCCTTTGGTCGCACCAATAGAAAAGCAATTAGGGCCACAGCCACGATCACCTGGGTCATGCCATAGACCCCCGTCGCTTCCTCCACCTGACGCAAAGATTCACTGCCGAAGGTGATTAAGACGGCGGCAAAAATCGCCCCAATGATAGACCCTTGCCCACCAACCACGATAATCGCAACAAGATTGAAGGCCAATATTAGGCCGAAGGACTTAGGTGACATGACAGAAACGACATGCGGCAAGAGAGCCCCACAGAAACCCGCAATACCTGCCCCTAGAACGAAGGCTATCACTTTGAGCCGGATGGCTTTGATGCCAAAGCATCGAGCAGCCATTTCGTTTTCACGCACAGCTAGCATTGCCCGCCCTACAGAGGCATGTTTGATCCGCCAGCACAGAACAATTACCAGTACCGTAAAGAAGCCGATCAATGCGAGCGTGGCCTCCCGCGGGACACCTGTGATACCGCGACCACCGCGGGTAAATCCATCGAGATTGAGGGCGAAGGTCTGAACAACGATGATTAACCCCAGCGTCGCCACAGCCAGGTAATGGGTTTGGAGGTGTACCACGAGCCGCCCGATAAGCCAGCCCAACAGGGCAGCAGTCAACCCGCCCACAAGCGCCGCGATGGGTAGGGAGAGATGGATTTGTGCGACCGTTTCGGACAGCGCAGGCATAGCAAACCCCTTGCGCCCCACCGGATAGGTAAACAAAATCGCAACATAGGCCCCGATGGTCATGAATGCAGGGTGGCCGAGGCTGAACATGCCGGTAAAGCCATTGGTCATCGTCAAGCTGACCGCCAGCATCACCTGAATGAGCATGAGTGCCGTAAAGGTCTGGAAATAACCGTTGCCCGAAGCATCAACCGCCAGAACCAGCAGGGCCATGGCGGCAATTAGCACAAAGAATGCTTGCCAAGGTGTGATCTGCAGCCGTTTCATGCCCGCTCCTGCTCCACTTCACCAAACAGCCCCTGAGGACGGACCAGTAGGATCAAAATTAAAAGCCCAAAAACGAAGGCATCGCGATAACCTGAATATTCAGGGGGTAGGAAGCCTACAAAGGCAATCTCAGAAAAGCCGAGAATATAGCCGCCGACGATGGCGCCGGGAAGGGACCCCACTCCGCCGATGATGGTAGCAAGAAAGGCCTTAAGCCCCGGCAAGAACCCCATCAAAGGGTTGATTTGGCCGTATTTCCCCGCCCAAAAAAGGCCGGCGAGAGCGGCCAAAGCTCCGCCAAGGCCAAAGACGAGGAATACGAGGCGACCGATTGAGATACCCATGAGTTGGGCAGCAAACGGATTTTCTGCCACCGCACGGATCGCAATCCCGACCCGGGTCTTGCGGATGAAGGCAGTCAGGCCGAGCGCACATAACAAAGTGACCACCGGAATAACGAGATCAATCAAAGCCACATCTGCGCCCCCGAGAGGAAGCCGCATCCGGAACACTTCAGGAAAGTTGAAGTTACGCGGTTGCGAGCCAAGGAAGATCAGCGCGAGGTTCTGGATCGCGATAGAGGCAGAAAGCGTGACAATGAACCCCGTAATCATGGGGGCCCCGCTGATAGAGCGGAAGGCAATCCTCTCGATAAGCCCGCCAGCTGCAAAGCCTCCCGCCAAGACCAAAAGCGGAATAGCAGCCCATGGCACAACATCACTTGCCACCAAGCCGAAGGTCATAAAGGCCCCGATCATGAGCAGGTCGCCATGAGCAAAGTTAACCAGACGTATGACACCGTAAATCAGTGAAAAGCCAATCGCGACCAGTGCATAAAGACTGCCCAAGCTCAGGCCGTTTACGATCTGCTGGATCAGATAGTCGGACATCAGCCCACTCCCAAATATGCTTCGAAAACAGCTGGATCATCGAGCAGTTCATCGCCGGTGCCTTGAAGCACAATACGACCGTTCTCGATGACAAAAGCGCGGTCTGCGAGCTCCAATGCCAGCATCGCGTTTTGCTCTACGATCAGCATCGTGACGCCTTGCTCGCGGTTCAACTTTTCAAGAAAATCGAATATTTCTTCAGTAATCTGGGGCGCCAGCCCCAAAGAAGGCTCATCCAGCAAAAGCAGTTTTGGCTCGGCGACGAGAGCGCGGCCAATGGCCAGCATCATCTGCTCACCGCCCGAAAGATTGCCCGCAGGCATTGTGCGCCGCTCACCCAAAATGGGAAATCGCTCGTATATATCCGCAACCGCCCGCGCAACACGGGCCTTATCATTGGCCAGAAATGCCCCCAGTTGCAGGTTCTCTTCGATGCTCAGACGCCCAAAAATCTGACGGCCCTCAGGGGCATGAACGATACCTGCGCGCACAAGGTCGACCGGGCTCGTGGCACCTATGTCAAAGCTGCCATCAGGGGTCTGTAATGTCACATGACCGCTGGAGATGGGCAGAAGCCCCGACAGGGTCATCAAGGTCGTCGTTTTGCCTGCCCCATTGGCCCCGATAAGCGTTGCGATCTCACCGGTTTCGACGGCAAAGTCGATCCCTTGCAAAACCTTGGTGCGGCCTCGGTTGACGTGCAGACCCTCGACACGCAGCATTACAATACCTCCTTGCGGCGGCGGCCTAGATAAACCGCTTCAACCTCGGGCATACGCAGAACCTCATCGACCTTTCCAAGGGCCAACATCTCGCCCTTGTTCACAACGATGAGCCGTTTGCACAACGCCGCAACCATGCGCACGTTGTGCTCCACCAGAATGATCGTGAGTCCATCGTCGTTCAAACGACGCACAAGCTTTGAAAGCCGCCCTTTTTCGGTGTCCGTCATGCCTGCAGCCGGCTCATCCAGCAGCAGCAAGCTCGGCGCACTGGCGAGCGCCCGTGCGATCTCGACCCGGCGGCGATCCCCATAGGACAGTTCGGACGCGTTGCGGTTTCCAAACTCTGTCAGCCCCGTTCGTTCTAGCATCTCGTCGGCGATCTCGCCAATGCGCTGCTCGGCCGCACGATGCCCCGGCAGACCAAAGATACTGTGCAGTAAGGAGCGCCCCGCACGCGCATGCGCACCCGCCATGATGTTCTGGCGCACCGTCATGTCATCAAATAACCGAATATTCTGGAAGGTACGCGTCATTCCGAGATCGGCGCGCGCTTCAGGGCTCAGGCGGGTGATATCCTCACCTTCGAACTCGATATTGCCGCCACTCGCAGCCATTACACCTGTCAAAACATTGAAGGCTGTCGTTTTTCCGGCACCGTTCGGCCCGATCAGCCCGACCAGATCACCTTTCTCGACAGTGAATTCCAAGTCTGACAGGGCCTGTACGCCGCCGAACCTTTTCGAGAGTTTTCGCACATTCAGTTGCGACATGGGACCTTGCCGAAGACATTGTAGACAAATTTAAATTGATATTGTAACCGTCTGAATGTCAATATGTATTAAAAGTTTCATTTATGAAGCGCCCAGAATATCGCAATCGGAGCCTTCTATGCCTGATAATCTTGCAATCCTAAGTGCCAGTGAGCCGTCTCCTTTCGGGCTTGAGAACGAACTGGGTACGAGCCCCTTTGTTATCGTGTGTGAGCACGCGGGCGCGCGACTGCCCAAAAGCCTTGGAACACTAGGGCTGGATAAGGAACATTTAGCGCGACACTTCATGTGGGATATTGGGGCATTAGATCTGGCGCGCGGGATCGCGCAGCGTCTTGATGCGCCCCTAGCCAGCCAGCGGTATTCGCGCATGATCTGCGACTGCAACCGGCATTGGGAAGCTGAAACCTTCATCCCCACTCACGGCGAGGGGATACCAGTCCCAGCCAACGTCAATCTGACCCTAGCCGAGCGCTCGCGTCGTCGGGCCGAAATCTGGCAGCCATTTCAGGATGGCGTAGAAAACATGTTAAACGCTAGAGATGTACGAAACCAAAGAACGCTTTTTGTAACCATCCATAGCTTCACTCCGGTATTCTTTGGGAAGGAACGTGACGTCGAGTATGGCGTGCTGTTTGATCGCGATACGACGCTATCCCCAGCATTGCTCAAGGCCCTACAGGCGCGGCACGGAGACAAGGCGTTGCCAAATGAGCCCTACGACATGACCCGAGACAGCGACTACACCGTCCCGGTCCATGGTGAGGATCGAGGACTCGACAGCGTTGAAATCGAAGTGCGCAACGACCTTCTTACCACACAAGAGCAGATTGAAGCGCGTGCCGAGGAGCTAGTGTATGCACTGCGGGAAGCTGCTGAGAGTCTCGGTGTGACGCCTGACAATCAAGAAGGAGGAACTGCGCTGTGAAACAAGTGGAACCAATACGCAACTGGCCGTTAACCCCATCGAAAACCGCTGTTCTTGTGGTCGATGTCCAGTTTAGTGAATATACCGACGAGGTCTTAAGCGAGGCGCCTGAAATGTCGGCGGCGATGCATGACCGTATGTTGCCCGCTTTGACGCGCTTGGTCGATGGGGCCCGTGCTTCAGGGTGCGAGATCATCTATACCGTTATCGAAGCTCTGACAGCAGACGGGCGCGACCGTAGCCTGGATCACAAATTGTCAGACATTCTGGTGCCACGCGGCTCTCCGCTCGCCAAAACGCTTCCAGAAGCGCGCCAGCAAAAAGATGACATCTTGATCCCGAAGACCTCTTCCGGCGTTTTCAATTCAACCAACCTCTCCTATTTGCTGCGCAATATGGGATTGGACCGTGTCATCGTGGCGGGCCTGTTGACCGATCAATGTGTTGATATGGCAGTGCGTGATGGTGCGGATCTCGGCTTTTATATGATCTGTGCCGAGGATGCTTGTGTCACCAAGACCAACGTGCGCCACGACAAAGCGCTGGCGGCCTTTGGGGGATATTGTCGGACGGAGACTGTGGATGAGATTCTGCAGCAATTACGAGCTGCAGGATAAACACGTTCGCTCAGCTTAAACGCAGAATCCTCCGAGGAGAGCTCCTCGGAGGATATTGATGTCGTACTCGTTAGCTGCGTTTTCAAATGCCCACGCAACACTGGGCTACTGGTAGATTGAGCCGCAACTCAAGGCCGCCAGATCGACTCGACGTTGAACTCACCGCCCATAACAGAAATGATCGAAATGGGTTTTGGTGGCACCATTGTATCTCGTGTGTACGAAATTGTGCCTGTCACAGCATTAAAGTCGCGCGTTTTCTCCAGCTCGTCGCGGATCGCGTCGGGATCAGCCGAGCCTGCACGCTCGATGGCATCTACGACAAGCATCAGCGCATCGTAGCCTAAGGGTGCGAATGCATTCTCGGGGTCCATGCCGTATTCATCATTGTAGTCGGCAATGAACTTTCCCACCTCAGGGCGGTCATCACCACGATAGGTATGTGTTGAGAACCAGACATCATTTGCCAGGTCCGGCCCGGGCGTATCCGCGACCAAATCCGTGTCGAAGCCGTCGCCCGATACGATTGGCAATTCAAGTCCGGATTCGCGGATTTGCTTGACCGTCAATCCAGCTTCAGTCGGAACCGCGGAGACAAAAATGATATCGGGTGCGGGATCAGTCGATTTGAGGCGCGCAATCTGTGCGGAAAAGTCAGTGTCTCCGATCATGAAACTGTCTTCTGCGACAATTTCCCCGCCACGTTCGATGAAACGCTCTTTGAAGAATTTGCTGAGAGCCTTGGTGAAATCCATTGATTGGTCAGTCCACACTACGGCCGTCTTGGCGTCCATCTCATCAACAGCATAATCTGCGATAGCATAGGATTGATCGTCATCGCCAAACGGCGCCATGAACATATAGTTCCCCACCCATTGCGGCAGTTCGGGATGGGTTGCCCCGGAGGTCACGAAAGGAATGCCTGCTTCTTGAAAAAGTGGCGCTGCCGCCATGACAAAGGTCGTATCGGATTGTCCAATCCCAGCAACGACCCCTTCAGACAAGACCCGCTGAGCCGCCTTAGCAGTTTCCTGTTGGTCGGTTCGCGTATCAGGCGCAAGCAGCTCAATCTGTCGACCAAGGACGCCACCATTTTCGTTTACCTGCTTGGCAGCCAATTGTGCGCCCTTGAGGGACGGGCCATCTAAGGACGACATTCCACCTGTGGAATTATAAAGGGCCCCGATCTTAATTGGCCCATCTTGTGCGAGACTAGGTGCAGCGCCCAGAGCGGACAATGCCGCGGCTGCCACCAGCTTATTTAACGTTTTCATTGATCTTTACTCCCCTGAGTTTCGAATATGGCACCGGATACATAGCATTTGCGTGCCGCTGCTTTCCGCCACCCCTGAAGGTAGGACTCGGAGACATGCCAAAAATAAGCAGCCATATCACCCGTCGTCCACGTCCAACTCTGACGCTAGCCAAGGTAAGACCTTTACGTCAATAATTTTTGACATTTTTAGCTTGTTAGCTTCTATTTATATCATTACTTTTTTTTCATGATCGAAAAATATGCGCACAACCCCATTACACCGCCTGAGCTGGGACAAAATGGTTCTGCCTCAGACACCGTGGCTGAGCGCATTACAGACATTTTCGAAACTCTTGGGCGGCGCGAGCAGGACGTGGCCCGAGAAATCCTGCGACAGTACCCACTTTCCGCGCTTTCCACCGTGGCAGCGTTAGCCGAACGTTCCAGTGTCAGCACCGCGACTGTGCTGCGTCTGGTGCAGCGCCTCAATCTCAATGGATACGGAGAGTTCCAAGAGGCCGTGAAATCTGACGTCGCGCGCTTGCTAGAAACCCCTCTGGAACGCCTCTCGGCCCAAACGGCTCACCTGGCGCCGGAAGAGGGGTCTCTGCTCAGCGACTTGCTCGTCAGAACCGCCCATCAGCTGCAAAATTGTCATGATCCTGTGATGGATGCCGATTTCCGAACCGCGATCGAGCTTCTTGCTGATCCGAAAAATCGCATCTATTGCGCTGGTGGGCACCGTTCACGACACATCGCGGCGCTGCTCACTGAATATCTGGGTTTATTGCGTCCGAATGTTCAACTGGTAGAGGGCCCCTCTGAAGGATGGCAACGCTATCTATTGGAAATGAACAGCCGTACCGTAGTGTGCGTGACAGACATTCGCCGGTATCAGCCATCATTGCTAAAATTTAGCAGCCTTGCGAGCGCGCAGGGGGCCCATGTTATTGCCATCTCTGATGCATGGGCCGACAGGCGTGATTTCGGGGCGGAAGTTCTATTTCGCATGCCCTCTGCGTCAGCCTCTCCGATAGACAGCCATTGCGGACAACTTTTACTGGCTGAGGCACTTGTGGGTGGGCTTGCAAGTAAGATTGGCCCTCCGCTTCACGAACGCCTGACATTGGGCGAGACACTGAGCTGCAGCAGCTCAACTAAATCTCAATCCGACAACCCTTAGGAGGTCCGACGTGACACGCCTTGATACCGACTTGATAATGATCTGCGCCAGTGATGTTGCAGGACAGCTGCGTGGTAAAGCGGTGCCACGTCGAGCGTGGGATTCACGTCAGAAGAACGGCATTGGCTGGACCCCCACCAATATCCTGCAAACGTCCTTCGGCCCCATCGCCCCTTCCCCCTGGGGAGCCTTGGGGGATTTGACGATCCGACCAGACCCAGAGACCTTAATCGATCTCGAAATGGAGGAGGTCGGCATTGATGAAAGTTTCGCCTTAGGCGACATCTTCACATTGGAGGACGGACGGTGGGACTGTTGTCTGCGTGGGCAGCTCAAAACCGCACTAGAACGGCTCGAAGAGAGGCACGGACTGCGTATCAACGCTGCGTTTGAACATGAGTTTCACTATTCGGGTCTGCCGAAACAAGAAGGACTGGGCTACACCCTGCGCACTTTCCGAAGGCTCGGCACGTTTCCTAACGCTGTCATGGGGGTTCTGGACGCCGCAGGACTCGACATCGACACTTTCATGCCGGAGTACGGGCCGGGTCAATGCGAAGTGACCGTCGGCCCAAAACCCGCATTACGAGCAGCTGATGAAGCTGCGATTTTGCGCGACTTGGTGCGCGCCTGTGCGAAAGGGCAGGGCGAGCGCGCGAGCTTTGCTCCCATTCTGCATCCCGATGGCGTCGGGAACGGGGTACATATTCACTTCAGCCTTGAAACCTTAGATGGAAAGCCAAATTGCCACGACCCCGCGCAACCTAATGAGGTCGCACGGGCATCAGGATCCTTTGTGGCAGGTATCCTTGAACGGCTCCCCGAATTCCTGGCCATAGCCGCGCCCTCTGTTCCTTCGTATCTTCGGCTCCAGCCGCATCGCTGGAGTGCGGCCTTCAATAACTTTGGCAACAAAGATCGTGAATCTGCGGTACGTATTTGCCCAGTCTTTGGAACCAAAGACCCCGAAGCTATGGCCCGGAAATTTCATTTCGAATTTCGCGCAGCAGATGCTGCAGCTAGCCCGCATCTTTTACTCGCGGCGCTTGTCAATGCCGGATTGGATGGTTTGGACCGTGATCTCGCAACTCCTACACCCACCGAAACTGATCTCACTACATTGACCCCTGAGGAACTAAGAGCGACTGGCTGCACGCGCTTGGCAACAAATCTCGATGATGCGCTTAAGTCGCTCACGTCTAGCGAATGGGCGGCTAAGGCATTTGGCAAAACACTCATTGATGTGATCGACCGCCATAAGCGTACGGAAATTTCTCTGATGAAGGATTTGTCTGATGAAGAAATTTGCGCGCGCTATTATGAAGCATACTGAAAGTTTACGAACAATTTTTTGTTTTGGATTAGGGCCTTCTGTGGTTGCCGCCCGTAGTGCAAGAATTTTTTGACCCTATTGGCGAGTGATCGAGTGCGGTCTTCTGTAAGGCCTCGAGATGCGGCACTTCCAAAAGCCGCGGGCCGGGATGGTGATCAGCGGATCAGGTCCAAATCTGTTGAGCGAGCTCTGAGCTCGTAGGCCCTAACTGGTTTTCCCAATCCAGATCTATTCGATCGTTTTGCCCATTCAGGTCGTCGTCTTCTTACACTCCCCTTGGCACCGTCGCTAGCAGTTCAACAAGAGCATCATGCCGCGACTGCCAGCGCCGGATCCTTGTAATCTTCGTTCTTTGTCAGCATCGCCCAGATTTGCCGGGCCATCTTATTGGCCAGCGCGATAGCGACCAGCATCTTGGGCTTGCGCGCCAACAATCGTGATAGCCAGC
>NZ_LWER01000359.1:0-336 GCF_001634775.1 Sulfitobacter sp. HI0027 | reverse complement strand
CCGCCACCTGAAGCTATTCAAGTATGTAGAGCAATGTCCGCCAGATTTCAAGTGCGATCTTGACCAGGAGATGGACTGTGCGGGGGTCTCATACAGACCTTCACCGAACGTAAACGCCCTACTGATTTTCTCCCACCCAGAAAAGCTTAGCCGAGAATACCATTTTCAAGGGTTCAGTCTTCAGGGGTAGAGCAAATCACCACATAGGACCGAAAACAATACAAAAACCTAAGCGTAAACTTCATCTAGTGTTCACCACCTGACAGAAGATTCCCATCGGCAACGTGATGTGCCATATTTGAGGCATGAGACGCGATGACATCTGCCTTTATCTTG
>NZ_LWER01000358.1:0-218 GCF_001634775.1 Sulfitobacter sp. HI0027 | reverse complement strand
TATTGCGATGCGCCTCAGCGGTCGTCGTGCGACGTCCCATCGTTGTGCTCCGCTTCTTTGCCAGCGCTCGTTGGGCCGCCGTCATGCCCAAACAACGCAGCATCCTCATGGGCATTTGCGGAAGTTTCAAACTCAAGGCTCGAATGGGTGATGCCGAAGTCTTCAGCGAGCATGTTCTTGACAGCCTGCTTCACAGCATCAAGGTCCCTCCAATCCTG
>NZ_LWER01000357.1:0-271 GCF_001634775.1 Sulfitobacter sp. HI0027 | reverse complement strand
CTAGGTCTTCGAGGAACATCTTGGAGAACAGGAACTCAAAGCTCTCAGACGCTTGGTGATAGGACGACAGATAGTAGTTCTTGGCAACGTCCTGTGCACCGAAATCCTTGTCCGACGACGGATTGTTGAACTCAAAGGCGTCGATCACGCCCCGCTCCATCGCGGGTACGATTTCACCGCCCGGCAACTGTGCAACAGACATGCCCAGCTTGGCCATCAGATCGGCGGCCAGACCCACGGTGCGGTATTTGAAGCCTTGCAGGTCATCGAC
>NZ_LWER01000356.1:0-223 GCF_001634775.1 Sulfitobacter sp. HI0027 | reverse complement strand
AGGCAGTTGCTGATACTGCTGCGGCAGGCTGGCACGCGCCACGAGCATATGGCCAAGCGTGATTTCAGTGTCGTTGACGGTGGCAACAACCGTGTCGACACTCGGTTCGTCTTGGGCGGCGACAGGGAGCGCCACAGCGGCGGCAAGCGCCAAAGACGACAGAAAAGTGAGGGGTTTTTGCATGGTTGGATCCAATCGCTTCCTTCGTAGCAGGGCTGCTACA
>NZ_LWER01000355.1:0-238 GCF_001634775.1 Sulfitobacter sp. HI0027 | reverse complement strand
GAAGGCAAAACCCTTCACGCCCAGAAGCTCTTGAATTTCGATGGCCACGGCGGGGTAGGCGCGCTCAAGATTGGAAGCCGCGCAGATCACCGCATCCACATCATCGGCGGACTTTCGAGCGGCAGCGAGCGCCTTTTGCGCAGCATCAACCGCCATTTCCGCCATTAGGGAGGGTTCCTCATCCGCGCGCTGGCGCAGCAGGGGGTGCATGACATTGGGGTCCAACACGCCGGATTTG
>NZ_LWER01000354.1:0-14019 GCF_001634775.1 Sulfitobacter sp. HI0027 | reverse complement strand
TGGTCGGCGCGGGCTTGGCTGGCATGGTGGCCGCTCACGATGCGGCGCTGCTCGGGCGTGTCGACCATGAAGAGCCCGCCAAGCGACCAGAACGCCTGTCCGCCAAGGCTTTGCGGCCCTTCCTGATCCAGCAGCAGAACCCGGCGCCCGCGCAGCACCGCTTCGTGAGCGGCCACCATGCCAGCCAAGCCCGCGCCGACCACGATCACATCTGCGTTGAAAGTCTCACTGCCCATCGCGCCTCTCCCCTTTTGAAAGGAGTGTGCGGCGAGTTCACGGCAAAGGCAATGTCACAGGCGCGGCGTGTCGAGCCCTTTGAGGCAGCGATCCGGCGGGCCTTCGCTGCGGTAGGCTTCGGCCCCGCAGGCCACGCAGTGGTATTTGCGCAAAGCGCCCTTGTCGCCGGTCCGGTCTTCGCGCCAGCGGCAATCGCGTGTGGGCGCATTGCGGCGGGCAAAGATCAGCACGATCACAAAGACGATAACGATGATGAAGGGCAGGATCATAAGATAACCAAAGGCCCGGCGCTTGGCCGGGCCCTGTTGTCTTTAGACGGTCCGTTCGACCATCAGTTTCTTGATATTGGCAATCGCCGCTGCCGGGTTCAGCCCCTTGGGGCAGGTCTTGGCGCAGTTCATGATCGTGTGGCAGCGGTAGAGCTTGAACGGGTCTTCGAGGTCGTCCAGTCGCTCGCCCGTGGCCTCATCCCGGCTGTCGATGATCCAGCGGTAGGCGTGCAGCAAGGCGGCTGGCCCAAGGTAGCGGTCGCCGTTCCACCAGTAGCTGGGGCAGGAAGTCGAGCAGCAGGCGCACATGATGCACTCATATAGCCCGTCGAGCTTGGCACGGTCGTCGATCGACTGTTTCCACTCTTTGCGCGGCTCAGGCGTCTCGGTTTCCAGCCAGGGCTGGATTGAGGCGTGCTGGGCGTAGAAGTGGGTCAGGTCGGGGATCAGGTCTTTGACCACCGGCATATGCGGAAGCGGGTAGATTTTGACCACGCCGTTGATCTCCTCCATGCCGTAGGTGCAGGCCAGCGTGTTGATGCCGTCGATATTCATCGCGCAGGAGCCACAGATGCCCTCGCGGCAGGAGCGGCGGAAGGTCAGCGTGGGGTCAATCTCGTTTTTGATCTTGATCAGCGCATCCAGGATCATCGGCCCGCAATCGTCCATGTCGACGAAATAGGTGTCGAGCGCCGGGTTTTTGCCGTCGTCGGGGTTCCAGCGGTAGATGTGGAACTCACGCAGGTTGGCGGCGCCTTGCGGTTTGGGCCATGTCTTACCGCTGGTCATGCGGGAGTTTTTGGGAAGCGTCAGTTGAACCATTGTGCGTCTCCTAAAGCGTCATGCCAGCTGCGGGCGCGGCGGCCAGCAGGCAGGTACGGGTCTCGGGGCGCGACAGGATCGTGCGCACGGTGCCCGCTGTTGTGTCATCCACGCCGACCACGGCGGCGCGGGCCAATTCACGCAGTTCCAGCGCGTCGGCATTGTCGATGATGCAGTCGGTGAAGGGGGTGATCAGCTCTTTGGGGACCTGCGGAAAGCGGGTGGCCAAGATTTCGGTCACCACGCCTTTGGAGCCTTGGCGGGCGGTGTCATCCACCGCCTGCTGGACTTCGACACAGCCCGAGAGAGCGAACAACGTGGCCGCGATGAGTGCTGTGCGAACCATCAATACACCCGTGCCTTGGGGGCGATCTTCTTCATGTCGATCCCGCCTTCGTCTTCTTTGGTCAGTGGATCGAGGTGCACGGCGCGGTAGGTGAGTTTCGCGTCATTGCCATCGAACCACGCCAGCGAGTGCTTGCGCCATTCGTCGTCGTTCCGATCCGGGTAGTCCTCATGGGCGTGTGCACCACGGCTCTCTTTCCGCGCAGCGGCGGCGGTGATCGTGGCGGTGGCGTTGGGCATGAGGTTGGTCAGCTCCAGCGTCTCCATCAGGTCCGAGTTCCACACGAGGCTGCGGTCGGTGACATGCAGGTCGTTCAGCTTGTCAGCGACTTCGATCATCTTCTCGCGGCCCTCTTCCAGCGTCTTATCGGTGCGGAAAACGGCGGCATCGGCCTGCATGGTTTTCTGCATCTCGAGGCGCAGCTCGGCGGTGGGCGTGCCGCCCTTGGCATTACGCAGACCGTCGAAACGATCGAATGCCTTTTCCACCGATTTAAGGTTCGGCGCGGGCACCGGGCTGTCGGCGTCGACGATCTTGGCGGCGCGGATCGCGGCGGCGCGGCCAAAGACCACGAGGTCAATGAGCGAGTTGGAGCCCAGACGGTTCGCACCGTGGACCGAAGCACAGCCCGCCTCGCCCACAGCCATCAGGCCGGGTGCGATGGCGTCGGGGTTGTCGGCGGTCGGGTTCAGCACTTCGCCCCAATAGTTCGTGGGGATGCCGCCCATGTTGTAGTGCACCGTCGGCAGTACCGGGATCGGCTCTTTGGTCAGGTCCACACCGGCAAAGATACGCGCGGATTCCGAGATGCCCGGCAGGCGCAGGTCCAGCGTTTCTGGCGGCAGGTGGTTCAGGTGCAGGTGGATGTGGTCTTTGTTTTCGCCCACACCGCGGCCTTCGCGGATTTCCATCGTCATGCAGCGCGAAACCACGTCACGCGAGGCGAGGTCTTTGTAGGTCGGCGCGTAGCGTTCCATGAAACGCTCGCCTTCGGAGTTGGTCAGGTAACCACCTTCGCCGCGTGCGCCTTCGGTGATCAGGCAGCCCGCACCGTAGATGCCGGTGGGGTGGAACTGAACAAATTCCATGTCTTGCAGCGGCAGACCTGCGCGGGCCGCCATGCCGCCACCGTCGCCGGTGCAGGTATGCGCCGACGTGGCCGAGAAGTACGCACGGCCATAGCCGCCCGTCGCCAGCACGACCATCTTGGCGCTGAACAGGTGCATGGTGCCGTCGTCGAGCTTCCAGCAGAGCACACCTTGGCAGACACCGTCGTCCGACATGATCAGATCGATGGCGAAATACTCGATGAAGAATTCCGCGTTTTGCTTCAGCGACTGGCCGTAAAGCGTGTGTAGGATCGCGTGGCCGGTCCGGTCGGCGGCGGCACAGGTGCGCTGCACGGGGGGGCCTTCGCCAAATTCGGTGGTGTGGCCGCCGAAGGGACGCTGATAGATCTTGCCTTCTTCGGTGCGCGAAAACGGCACGCCGTAATGCTCAAGCTCGTAAACCGCCTTGGGCGCTTCGCGGGCGAGGTATTCCATCGCGTCGGTGTCACCCAGCCAGTCCGACCCCTTGACCGTGTCATACATATGCCACTGCCAGTTGTCCGGGCCCATGTTGCTCAAGGACGCGGCGATGCCACCCTGCGCCGCCACGGTGTGCGAACGGGTTGGGAAAACCTTGGAGATACAGGCCGTGCGCAGCCCCTGCTCCGCCATGCCCAAAGTCGCGCGCAGACCAGCACCGCCTGCCCCCACCACGACAACGTCATATTCGTGGGTTTCATATTCATATGCTGCCATTTAATCGGTCTCCCGTTTGGGCGTATTGTTTACAGGGCGAGCTTGGCGATGGCGAAAACGCCGACCGCTGCTGCGCCGTAGCTGATGATGGTCATCACGATGAGGGCGACTTTGTTGGCCAGCCCGTGGACATAGTCCTCGATCAAAACCTGCACGCCGTCATTGAAATGTTTGAAGCCCACGATCAGCGTCAGGGCCGCCACGATGGCCGGGAAAGGCCGCGCGTAATAGGCGAGAATCTCGTCATATGTCCCGCCAAGCGCGCTGCCGAAGGTAAAGACGAACAGCGGGATCAGCACCAAAAGCGCCAGCGAGGACACTTTCATCGCCCAGAAATGCGCGGTGCCGGTTTTCGCCGAGCCAAGGCCACGGGCGCGTTTGCGATCTGTCATGTATGCCATGGTGTCGCTCCTCAAACGATGATGATGGTCAGGATGGTCAGCACGACCGACCCGATCAATGCGGCGAGCCCCAGCTTCTCAGCGGTCGGCACGTCGAGCATACGGCCCGTGTCCCAGATCAGGTGCCGGATGCCGGCCAGCGTGTGATACCACAGCCCCAAGAGCGACAGGGTGAACACCAGATCACCGAACCAGCTGGTCATGATCCCGTTCACGGTATCGAAATACTCCGCCGAGGTCGCCGCAGCGAGGAACCACCACACGATCAACAGCGCGGTGATCAACATCGCGTTGCCGGTGATCCGGGTGAGAATCGACGTCATAGAGGTCAATTGTGGGCGGTAGATCGTCAAATGCGGGGAAAGCGGGCGGTTACCCCGGTTCACATCGGCCATGGCGCGGTCCTTTGTCCTGTGCTTTGTCCTGTGCTTTGCATCTTGATAGCGGTTTTTACAGGACTGTCACGGGGAACTGCGGGGAATCTGCGGGGTTTGGCCGGTGTTTCGGTGGAAAAATGACAAGGTGATGTGGTCCTGCCCGTTTTTGTGATCACAGCAGATTATGGTGTGATCACAAATCCAGCACCTCCCCCGGAACGAAAAAGCGCGCCCCGCTAGGGACGCGCTTTCCAATTGGTATGCTCTGGCGCTTACGCGAGGCTCTCGTCGATGCCTTTGCAGGCTTCAACCAGACCTTTGACCGCGTTGACGGAGTTGTCGAACATCGCCTGCTCGTCTTTGTTCATCGAAATCTCGACGACGCGCTCGACACCCCCAGCACCGATCACGGTGGGCACGCCGACGTAAAAGCCGTTGAGACCATAGGCACCATCGACATGCGCCGCTGCGGGCAGCACGCGCTTTTGGTCTTTCAGATAAGCTTCGGCCATCTCAATGGCGGAAGTGGCAGGCGCATAGAAGGCCGAACCGGTCTTCAGCAGGCCAACGATCTCGGCGCCACCATCACGGGTGCGCTGCACAATCGCGTCGAGCTTGTCTTGCGTGGTCCAGCCCATTTTTACCAGATCGGGCAGCGGGATGCCTGCAACGGTGGAGTAGCGCACCAGCGGCACCATTGTGTCGCCGTGGCCGCCCAGAACGAAGGCAGTGACGTCTTTCATCGAGACGTTGAACTCGGTCGCGAGGAAGTGACGGAAACGCGCGCTATCAAGCACGCCTGCCATGCCGCAAACCTTGTTGTGCGGCAGACCGGAGAATTCACGCAGCGCCCAGACCATCGCATCAAGCGGGTTGGTGATGCAGATCACGAAAGCGTCGGGGGCGTGTTTGGCAATGCCCTCGCCCACGGATTTCATAACCTTGAGGTTGATGCCCAGCAGGTCATCGCGGCTCATGCCCGGCTTGCGTGCAACACCGGCGGTGACGATACAGACATCCGCGCCTGCGATGTCGGCGTAATCTTGGGTGCCCGACAAGGTGGCGTCGAACTTGCCTGAAGGGCCCGACGACGCGATATCGAGAGCTTTGCCCTCGGGTGTGCCCTCGGCAATGTCAAAAAGGACGACATCGCCCAATTCCTTCAACGCTGCGAGATGGGCGAGAGTGCCGCCGATTTGCCCCGCGCCAATAAGCGCGATCTTGGGTCTGGCCATGGTCATGTCTCCGACAGAGGTTTCATTTGCGCCGGAGATACCGAAATGCACGGTCCCGTGCAAGTTGCAGCATTGAATAGCGGCTAACCCCCGCCCTTGCCACGAAAAAGGCCGCCCCGTGGGGCGGCCAATTGCTGAAACTTAAGGCGAAAGATTAGTCGCCTTGGTACTCAGGCTGCGATTCCAGACGCTCTTCGGTGCTGTCGATGTAGATACGCACATCGTCACCTTCTACGTTTTTCAGAACCTGCAGTTCGTCAAAGGTCACGGCTACTGGCTTTTCGCCCAGACCAAGGAAACCGCCGACGTTGATGACAACACGGTCGATCTGGCCGTTGTCGCCGATCAGCAGAGTGTCGATCTCACCCACGGTTTCGTCGTTGGCACCATAGACATAGGAACCTTCGAGGTCGTCAGCGCTCATCTGCTGGATCATGTCCGCTTCGGCAGCGGCATAGCCTTCACGCTCAACCTCGGGGCGCGGCAGCAGTTCACGCTCAACAGTTTCGTCGCCTGTGATCACGGTGGTGTTGGCTTCCGCTTCGTTGACAGCTTCTTCTGTCTCGGCTTCTGCGTTCTCCATCATGGTTTCGGCTTCCTGCTCCATCTCCTCGGATTCGGCCTCTACTTCGTTGGCCATCTCTTCGGTTTCGGCTTCAAGGTTCTCGGCCGCGTTCTCGGTGTCTTGAACCATTTCCTCGGTCTCGGCCTCTACTTCGTTGGCCATTTCCTCGGTTTCGGTTTCGCCGTTGGTGACGACGGTGACGTTGTCGTCAGTCTCGGTCATCGCTTCGCCTTCCATCGCTTCGCCGTCCATCATGGGACGTTCGAATTCGGGCGCTTGCTCCAGCATCTCTTTCGAGGTGTTCACAACGAGGAAACGGTCGCCGTCTTCGTCGTTCAGGATGCGAATCTTGTCCATGGAGATGGAAACGTCACGTTCGCCCAGCCCAAGGAAACCGCCGATGCCGAGGATAACGGCAGTCACTTCGCCGTCTTTCGACACGATGATGTCGTTGATCTCGCCGATGTCATCCCATTCCTGCTCTGCGCCATTGGCAACGGGGGTGGCCGCGTCGACTTCGGCTTCAGAGTTGTAAATGCGCATGCCGATCAGGTCGGATGCAAGGAAGTCTGTTTGTTCAACAGCAACGTTGCCAAAGCCTTCGGAATGCGCTTCCGCAAAGGCTGCGCCGGTCATTGTCAGTACGATGGCTGTGGTGCTCAGAAAACGTTTCATTGTAGTACTCCTTCCAAAATTGAGCGTTAATTGCTCTTCTGGAACCACAACCCGGATGGCCCTATCCAGTTCCACTGCCACGCAAATAAATAGATCGCGCCACCTTGGCCCAGACACAGGAAAGGCGGCCAATGGCCGCCCGCGCGTTCAGTCAATATCGCCCTTTTCAGGCGTCTTCGCCCTTGGCAGGCAATGCTTCGGCCAATGCCTCAAATCCCTGCCCCGAGGCGACCAGACAGGTGATCCCATTGACCCCGGTCACCGTGATCGTCCAGCTGCCCGTTTGATCTGACGCGAAAACCTCCATCACCGCGTTATCGCCACCCAGCCCCATCGACTGGCGCGTCTCCCCATATCCGTCGGCCAGCCGCAGCACCACATGATCGCGCGGCGCGCAGTTGCGCGGGGTCTGCGCCTCTGTCGTCGTGGCCAGCACGATTGCAGAGGCGGCGGTGAGTGCCGCGAGGTGGATAAATTTAACGAAACCTGACATAGCATCTGCCTTTGCATCAAAAGGCGTGACCCTTGGGGATGACAATGCGCGTCTTTCGCACCGGCCCTTAGGCAGCCTTGGTTGAAATGACTGCATCCGCTTTGCAAAAGGGTGCGGCAGATGCGATGCGCAAGAGACTGCGCCTCAAGCCTGAAGGACTGGTTAATCTGCCGCCCGCAAAACAGCGCAACGGGTTCGCTGCATTGCGGCATATTTTGCCTTGAAGTTTTCGCACAAAAATGCCCCTCTGTGCGCAACAATGTTAGGCGGTCAATGCGCCGCCCTGCCCGAGGAGCCTTACATGACCGCCACAACCCGCCCGCTGCGTTCCGTTCTCTACATCCCCGGCTCCAAGCCCCGCGCCCTCGACAAAGCGCGGGGACTGGCCTGCGACGCGGTGATCTTTGACCTCGAAGACGCCGTTTCCCCCGAGGAGAAAGTCGCCGCACGTGAAACATTGGCTGAGGCGCTTGCCACAGGCGGCTACGGCGCGCGGATGCGGGTGGTGCGGATCAACGGGCTGGACACCGAATGGGGCGTCGATGACGCCCGTGCCGCCGCCGCGATGCAGCCCGACGCGATTCTCTTGCCCAAGGTCGGATCCCCCGCCGATCTCGAAGCGCTGACCGAGATTGTGGGCGACATCCCGCTCTGGGCGATGATGGAAACCCCCGGTGCCATGCTCAACGCCGCCGCCATCGCCGGGCACCGCCAGTTGCAGGCCATGGTCATGGGCACCAATGATCTAGCGAAAGACCTGCAAACCCGCTTCCGCCCCGACCGCCTGCCGCTGATCACAGGGCTGGGCCTCTGCCAGCTGGCCGCCAAGGCGCATGGCGTGGCAATTATCGATGGGGTGTATAACGCCTTTAAGGATGATGACGGGCTGCAAGCCGAATGCCAACAGGGCCGTGACATGGGCTTTGACGGCAAAACGCTGATCCACCCCGCCCAGCTCGACATCGCCAACGCGGCCTTCACCCCGTCGGAAGACGAAGCCGCCCTCGCCCGCCGTCAGATTGACGCCTATGAAGAGGCACAGGCGGCGGGCCAAGGTGTGGCCGTTGTCGATGGCAAGATCGTGGAAAATCTCCATGTTGCCACCGCCCGCGAAACACTGGCAAAACTGGCGGCAATTGCAGCCATGAGCCCGGAGCCCTCGCCATGACAATCCTTATCCTCGGTCTGATCCTTTGGATCGGTGCCCATCTTTTCAAACGCCTGATGCCCGTCCAACGGGCGCAGATGGGCACCGCGGGCCGAGGCGCGGTGGCCGCCGCATTGGTCGTGGCGCTGGCCCTCATCATCTGGGGCTATCGCGCGGCGGAGTTCCTTCCGGTCTGGAACCCGCCGAGCTTCCTGACGCACCTTAATAACCTTCTGATGCTGCTAGCCTTCTGGGTCTTCGGCTCAAGCGCCGCCAAGGGGGCCAAAGCGTGGCCCGCCTATAAAACCCGCCACCCGCAACTGCTGGCGGTGAAAATCTGGGCCACGGCACACCTACTGGTCAACGGTGATCTCGCCTCCATCCTGCTCTTTGGCACCATGCTGGGCTGGGCGGTGAGCGAGGTGATCCTCATCAACCGCGCCGAGCCGGGCTGGACACCCCCGCCCCACGCAGGCCGCGCCACCTATATCCGTCTCATCGTGATCTCCACGATCCTCTTTGTCCTCGTCGCCGGCATTCACACATGGCTCGGCGTTATTCCCTTCCCTCATTGACCCGGAGCCTTCCATGAAAGTTTACCGCTTCCTCTCCGAAGAAGACACGTCCGCCTTTTGCCACAAGGTCACCGACGCGCTGAACAAAGGCTGGGAGCTTTACGGCACCCCGACCCAGACATGGGACCACAAGGCCGGTGTCATGCGCTGCGGCCAAGCGGTGGTGAAAGACGCCCCCGGCACCTATTCGCCCGACACCAAACTGGGCGAGCAGTGATGAGCAAAACCAACCGCGGCCGCTTTTTCGAAGACTACCAACTGGGCGAGGTGCTGCATCACGCGGTGCCCCGCACCGTCGGCGCGGGCGAACGCGCGCTTTATCACGCGCTCTACCCCGCGCGGCACGCGCTTTATTCTGCCGATAGTTTCGCCCAGTCCTGCGGGCTGAAGGCCAGCCCGCTCGACGATATGATCGCCTTTCACATCGTTTTTGGGAAAACCGTGCCTGATGTCTCGCTCAATGCCGTGGCCAACCTGGGCTATGCCCAGGGCCGCTGGCTGCGGCCCGTCTGGCCCGGTGACACGCTGCGCGCGGAAAGCGAGGTCATCGGCCTTAAGCAGAACTCCAACGGCAAGACCGGCGTTGTCTGGGTCCGCACCACGGGGCTGAACCAAAACGATGAAAAGGTGCTCGACTATGTCCGCTGGGTGATGGTCCGCAAAGGCGATATCGACGCCCCCGCGCCCGAGACCATCGTGCCCGATCTGCCCGACGCCCTGTCCGTGGATCAATTGCACATCCCGCAGGGCCTCGACTTCTCCAACTACGACTTCGCCCAAGCCGGAGAACCGCACCGCTGGGGCGACTACGCCGTGGGTGAAAAGATCGACCACGTTGACGGCGTCACGATCGAAGAGGCCGAGCACATGATGGCCACGCGCCTGTGGCAGAACACGGCCAAAGTGCATTTCGACACCTCCGCCCGCCCGGATGGGTCGCGGCTGATCTATGGCGGTCACGTGATCTCAATGGCGCGGACGCTGTCCTTCAACGGGCTGGCCAATGCGCAGATGGTCGTGGGTCTGAACGGCGGGGCGCATGCGAACCCCTGCCTTGCCGGTGATACCATTCGCGCTTGGTCCGAAGTGCTCGACAAGGCCGAGACTTCAGCCCCCGGTGTTGGCGCTGTGCGTTTGCGGCTGGTCGCGACCAAAGGCGGCGCGCCGTTCGAACTGCGTGACGCGGCGGGCAAATACCGCCCCGAGGTTCTGCTTGACCTCGATTACTGGGCGCTCATGCCCCGCTAAAGCGCTGGCCCGCCCCTTTCGTCGGGCCAGCTATCCCCCGCAATACAAGCAAAAATCAGCCGATTCGGAGCCGTTGAGCGCATTTGTGATCACACGTATTTATCGTGTGATCACAAAACGCATTTTTAGCTGGTCAATCCCGGCTTTCTCCGAAAAAACCCTTACAGGAACGAAAGTCATCCCCATACTACGGGGCAACTGGAACAGAAACGGGACCGTTTTCATGAACATCCACGAATATCAGGCAAAAGCCCTCCTGCGCAGCTATGGCGCCCCTGTCTCCGACGGCCGCGTTGTGCTGAAGGCAGAAGATGCCAAGAACGCAGCCGGCGAAATGGACGGACCGCTTTGGGTTGTCAAAGCGCAGATCCACGCGGGCGGTCGCGGCAAAGGCAGCTTCAAAGAAGCAGCAGCTGGCGAAAAAGGCGGTGTGCGTCTTGCCAAATCCGTGGAAGAAGCCGCTGAAGAAGCCAAAAAGATGCTGGGCAAGACACTGGTCACCCACCAGACCGGCCCCGCAGGCAAGCAGGTCAACCGCATCTACATCGAAGACGGTTCCGACATTGAGCGCGAATTGTACCTCGCCTTGCTCGTCGACCGCCAGACCAGCCGCATTTCCTTTGTCTGCTCCACCGAAGGCGGCATGGACATCGAAGAGGTCGCCGAAGCGACACCCGAAAAAATCCTCAGCTTCTCTGTCGATCCGGCCACCGGCTACCAGCCCTACCACGGCCGCCGCGTTGCCTTTTCGCTGGGTCTTGAAGGCACAGCCGTCAAGCAGTGCGTCAAACTGATGGGTCAGCTTTACCAAGCCTTCGTCGACAAAGACATGGAGATGCTTGAGATCAACCCGCTGATCGTCATGCCCGGCAACGACCTGAAAGTGCTCGACGCGAAAGTCGGCTTTGACGGCAACGCCATGTACCGCCAGCCCGACATTGCCAACCTGCGCGACGAGACCGAGGAAGACTCGAAAGAACTCGAAGCCTCCAAGTATGACCTGAACTACATCGCGCTCGACGGTGAAATCGGCTGCATGGTGAACGGTGCGGGCCTTGCCATGGCGACCATGGACATCATCAAACTCTACGGTGCCGAGCCTGCCAACTTCCTCGACGTGGGCGGCGGTGCGACCAAAGAGAAAGTCACCGAAGCTTTCAAGATCATCACCTCCGACGAGAACGTCAAAGGCATCTTGGTTAACATCTTTGGCGGCATCATGCGTTGTGACGTCATCGCCGAGGGCGTTGTCGCTGCGGTGAAAGAAGTCGGTCTGAAAGTGCCGCTGGTTGTTCGCCTTGAGGGCACCAACGTCGAAGAAGGCAAAGCGATCATCAACAACTCCGGTCTTGATGTCATCGCCGCCGACGACCTGAAAGATGGCGCACAGAAGATCGTGAAAGCGGTCAAAGGCTAAGCCCTTCCCCGGCCATCCCCGCACGGCTTTCGCGCCGGTCGGGGGTGGCCGATATCACCGTTCTTGCCGCCCCCGTGCGGCAGGGGCAAATGCGACGACGCCGCGCCGCGCCCACCCAATGATGCCCCGATGAGCAATGAGGTCAGTATGGATCAATCTCCCAAATCCTCCCCCGTCTTGACGGGCATTGCGCTATTGGGGGCCGGCATTCTGATCCGGCAATGGCACCCCGACGCCCTGCGTCTGCCTGAGCCTGCCAACCATCACCGCCGCGACCGCGGTCTGCGGCGCGCCGCGCGCAAGTCGCGCAACGGGTTGGCGATGATCCTGCCGTCGAACCTCACCGGCTCCATTGGGCGCAGCCTGATGATCATGGGCGCGGGTCTGCTGACCCTGCGGCTGCTGGATCTGCTGGCTGATCAAGATGAGCAGCTTTACTGATGCCTGTCCTGTCGTCCGCTCCCCTTATGCCCAAAGCGGCCAAGCGCGACCGCGCTGCGCAAAAGGCGGGCCTATGACGCGGGCGCTCTCCTCCTCTCGCACCGGCTGGTGGGTGATCCTCGCCCTTATCGTGGCTTTTGCCGTGCAGATGGTGGTCGTGAACGCCCTCCCGGTTGCCACGCAAACCACCCTGCTGGCCGAAGGCGGTTTTTACGAAAACCTTTCGGTCGTGGGCTACCTGCTCTGCATTGTGGCGCTGGTCTGGACGCTGCGCGGCGCGGTGCTGCGGGTCTGGTATCTGCCGCTGGTGCTGGCGGTCATGGCGGCGCGCGAGTTGGACCTCGACAAAAGCCTTTTCACCCGCGGGCTCTTTAAAGCGCGGCAATATACTGGTGAGGGCGTCCCGCTGGCCGAACGGCTGATCGCCGCCCTGATCCTTGCGTCGATCGTCACCGCGATTTTCCTCATGCTCTGGCGTCACGCCCGGCCCTATCTCTCGGCCCTCTGGCACGGTCGTGCATGGGCCGGGGCCGTCCTGATGGGGATCGGCTTCACCGTCGCTTACAAACTGCTCGACGGCATCGCCCGCAAACTCGCCCCCTTAGGGATCGAGATTTCCGCCGATGCCGAACGCACCGCCTTCGTCGTCGAGGAGATCGGGGAGCTTGGCATCCCGGTCATGTTCCTCGCCGCCATCCTGCTGTGGCCCGGCCCTTCGCTGACCACGGCGCATCCCACCAACCGGGCGCACCGCGCCTGACGCCCCCGGGGCCTGCCCCCGGGATTAAATATCACCGACCAAGGAAGAAATCATGGCCGTACTAGTCAACGAAAACACCAAAGTCATCTGTCAGGGTCTGACCGGCTCGCAGGGGACGTTCCACACCGAACAGGCCATAGCCTATGGCACCAAGATGGTCGGCGGCGTGACACCCGGCAAAGGCGGTCAGACGCATCTCGACCTGCCCGTGTTTAACTCCGTGCACGAAGCCAAACACGTGACCGAGGCGAATGCCTCCGTGATCTACGTCCCGCCCCCCTTCGCCGCCGACTCGATCCTTGAGGCGATCGACGCCGAGATGGAGCTGATCGTCTGCATCACCGAAGGCATCCCGGTTCTGGACATGGCCCGCGTCGCCCGCGCGCTCGAAGGTTCCAAGTCGCGCCTGATCGGCCCGAACTGCCCCGGGGTTATCACGCCTGACGCCTGCAAAATCGGCATCATGCCGGGCCACATCCACCGTCGCGGCTCGGTTGGCGTTGTATCGCGCTCGGGCACGCTTACCTATGAAGCGGTCAAGCAGACCACCGACATGGGCCTCGGCCAGTCTTCTGCTGTCGGCATTGGCGGCGACCCCATCAAAGGGACCGAGCATATCGACGTGCTGGAAATGTTCCTTGCCGACCCCGAGACCCAGTCGATCATCATGATCGGCGAAATCGGCGGCTCCGCCGAAGAAGAAGCGGCACAGTTCCTTGCCGATGAGAAGAAAAAAGGCCGTTGGAAGCCCACCGCTGGCTTCATCGCGGGCCGCACGGCCCCTCCCGGCCGTCGCATGGGCCACGCAGGCGCGATTGTCGCCGGTGGTAAAGGCGACGCGGAGAGCAAGATCGAAGCGATGAAGGAAGCCGGTATCGTTGTGGCTGACAGCCCCGCGACGCTGGGCGAAGCGGTCAAGGAAGCGATCGACAAGGGCTGATGCCCGTCGGGCGGGCCTTGGCCCGCCCATTGACCCACTCTGCAAAGCACTACGTTTTGCGGGGTCTTGAAAAGAACCACCCGGCGCCGCCCACTTGCGAAGGAGGGTAAGATGCACATTCAGACCGCGCTCACTCCCTCCCGCCCCCGCGTGGCGCTGGCCCTTGGGCAAACGCCCGAACCGGCGGCCTTGGCTGACCTTGTGACCCCGCCCTCAATACCTATGGCCCCCCGCCCCGGGCCTGACTATAGACCGACCCTGATTCT
>NZ_LWER01000353.1:0-241 GCF_001634775.1 Sulfitobacter sp. HI0027 | reverse complement strand
ACGCACCCAAGACTTACCTCGTAATCTCGTTCTAAACAGTATCGGCAAAAGTTTGCAAACCCGGAATCAGCTATTGCATCAAGGAATCAGGGGGATGTCGTCAAATAAGCAACACCTGCGTGCCGACCTTTGTCATGGCAAAAAGTTCGGCAATATGTTCGTTATAGAGCCCAATGCAACCATTGGAAGACTTGCGGCCAATTTTTCTTGTGTCGTGGGTTCCGTGGATACGGTAATATGT
>NZ_LWER01000352.1:0-214 GCF_001634775.1 Sulfitobacter sp. HI0027 | reverse complement strand
CGCGTTGATCAGCGTGACCATCTGATTGCTGACCGCCCCTTGCAACACCGGCATCGCACGACGGACCGGTGTTTCCACCAGTGTTTGAAAGTTCTCATCCTCGGAAAAGTCATGATCCTGCCCCGTGGAGGAGCAGGTCATTTTCCCGTCTAGCCCGATGAAACCCACAAGCGAATAGATGTCTGACGCTTGCTTGTACTCCTTGAGGAAGGCG
>NZ_LWER01000351.1:0-222 GCF_001634775.1 Sulfitobacter sp. HI0027 | reverse complement strand
AGGTGCGGTGTAAGGGTAAGAGCATCGCCGACGTGCTTGATATGACCGTAGAAGATGCGCAAAGCTTCTTTGCCGCCGTGCCTTCGATCCGTGAAAAGATGGATGCGCTGATGCGCGTGGGGCTGGGCTATATCAAGGTTGGACAGCAGGCCACGACCCTGTCGGGCGGTGAGGCGCAGCGGGTGAAGCTCAGCAAGGAGTTGAGCAAACGCTCCACCGGGC
>NZ_LWER01000350.1:0-507 GCF_001634775.1 Sulfitobacter sp. HI0027 | reverse complement strand
GCCGCCCGCGCCCGTGGCCGGAAAGGTGGAAGGAAGTTTGCGCTGACAAAAGCGCAGGTCCGTATGGCGCAAGCCGCCATGGCCAATCGCGACACGTCTGTTAGTGATCTCTGCAAGGAGTTGGGGATCAAGCCTGTTACGCTCTATCGATACGTAGATCCAAACGGAAATCTGCGTGAATACGGAAGCCGCGTCCTCAAAATGCCTTAGGGTGTCATTCTGCACTCAGCCGGAATCCACCCCCATCAGGGTCTTCTGACGGCGGCACAGCGTGCTGTAATCTGGAACCGCCCAGTTCAACCCCGCCAAACCGAGTAGGCTTTCGACAAAGCCCGTTACCTGCCGCAACGGCATGCCAAACTGTACCTTCAGCGTCAGGCAAACTTGGATGGCGGCATCGCTGTAAGCTTTCTGGCGGCCTCTTTTGCCGCTCGGAGGCGGAGACCAGATCATCGATGGATCAAACCAGATGGTCAGCGAGCCACGTCGCTTCAGGGCGTCGTTGTA
>NZ_LWER01000349.1:0-311 GCF_001634775.1 Sulfitobacter sp. HI0027 | reverse complement strand
TGGCATAATGAACGCTACTTTGCACTCTCTCACGACCGTTTTGCAGCCCTTCTGGCCGAACATAGTGAACGCGACCATCTGATGGCACGGCTTTTGGAAGCCGAACGGCGCAATCTGCCGCATTACGGCTACGGGATCAAAGGGTTCACCCTGTCGATGATCGAGACCGCAATCGAGGTGACAGAGGGCAAAGTCCCCGCCGAGGTGATCAGTGACCTGCTCGCCGCCGGGCGCGAGATGCTGGACCATCCGATTGAACTGCTGCCCCATGTCGAAGACGTGCTGGAAACCCTGCGCGGTGACTACCGGCT
>NZ_LWER01000348.1:0-280 GCF_001634775.1 Sulfitobacter sp. HI0027 | reverse complement strand
GAGGTCACGCATTGCGCCTCATGATGGTTTTCGGTGGTGGATCGTCTCCAATGTCGTTTGCGGGGTGGGCAAGCGAGCCTGCGCCCCAACCGTTTTTACGAGATCGATCTACCTCCGTCCCGTCGGGACTTCGCTTCCCGCCTTCTCAGCGGCGGAAATTCAGATCAGGCAGTGGCCTCCTTTGTCCATTGATAGTCCGCACCAGATTTCCAGATCGTCAGCATCAGGACTGCGATCTTGCGCGCTGTTGCGACTGCGGCCTTTCGGAACCCGCGTCGTC
>NZ_LWER01000347.1:0-261 GCF_001634775.1 Sulfitobacter sp. HI0027 | reverse complement strand
ATGATGAATTTCATTCATGCATACAGATACGGAAAGCAACAGTATGCTCGAGGCCATCTTAAGCGAACAGCTCACCAGCTTCGGCCTGATTGGGGTCGAAGTGCTGGTCATCGTAGGAAGCCTGTATGCCATCTGGCCCGAACGCCAAAAGAAATCTGATATCGATGTAGATGCGGCGGTACGCAACGCGCCCTACCACCTGCTTAAGAAGCTGTGAGAGAAGCATTGATGAGCAACTTCAGGCGGGCGGCCCACAGCGGA
>NZ_LWER01000346.1:0-295 GCF_001634775.1 Sulfitobacter sp. HI0027 | reverse complement strand
GGGGCGCCTTCTGCGATGGTCTTGGGCGACAATATCTTCTTCGGACATGGGCTGCCTGAAAGTCTCCCACGCGCGGCGGAACGCGGGCAGGGGGGGACTGTCTTTGGCTACCGGGTCGTCGACCCTGAACGCTATGGCGTGCTGGATTTTGGTGCAGACGGGCAGGTGCGGCAGATTATCGAGAAACCCAGCCAGCCGCCTTCGCCCTATGCGGTGACCGGTCTTTACTTTCTCGACGGCACCGCACCACAGCGCGCGGCAAAGCTGACCCCTTCGGCGCGCGGAGAGCTGGAAA
>NZ_LWER01000345.1:0-46214 GCF_001634775.1 Sulfitobacter sp. HI0027 | reverse complement strand
ACAATCCTGGCAGGATTTCGAAAGCCGGAGACCGGGATGTAAGAGCGACGCTTTATGCGGCCGCGAATGCACTGCTAATGCGCACGATAGCAGGCTCTCAGATCAAGTCCTGGGGCATGCGACTGGTGCGAACCAAAGGACGCCGCCGCGCCGTTGTCGCGGTGGCCAGAAAGCTCGCCGTCCTGCTGCATAGAATGTGGACAGATGGCACCGAGTTCCGTCCGGCACAGGTGGAGGGCACAGCATGATCTGATCCGCCACCCTCAAAAGCCGAACGGGATCGTCCCTCACCGGACGAGGTCTGTGGAAGAAGCCGAAAATGGCTGCTGCGCAACGAGAAGCGCGTCCCTTAGCAAGGCTCTCCGCTGCCAATCCGACACATGCGTGCAGCGATGCCCGACGGCATCAACCAAACTGCGAAGAGAAGCGTGACCCGGATGAGTGACAATGATCCACAAGAAAGAAGGAAAACGAGCTTGACCCAAACGCCCAATTAGAGAAGCAGTCATTCAAACGAGGCCTCTCGAATGACCGCTCCTCAGCTCGATGCGAGCCATACCCATATCGAAACCCGCGCGGGCCCTGACCTGCGGGATGACCGTATCCCTCGTCCGAGGGCGTAATGACGGATATTGTTGAGCAAACCAATGTTCTCAGCTGGGGAAATCCCAGCTTCTGGCCTCATAGACGTCCATCCGTCGTCGACGTGACCGCGCGCTCCCAGATTCGTGTCCAAGCGACCCGCTCGGCGGGACGAACCAGTCCGTCGCGCTCCATCCGCCGCAGAAGATGGAGGATACCGCTGTTGCTCATCCCGAGCGCATCCCGCAACTCCGCCTGGGTTCGCGGGCGCTCGAGAGCCTTCAGAACATAGCGCAGCCGGGCCTCGGCCGGACCGTTCCGGCACCGTGCCGGGCGACTTGCTACCCTGCTGGTTCCGGGCATCAAGCGGCCTCCCGCTCGGTCGCGGCGGCATCGCGCACCTCCGCAACGGCCTCGTCGACCGTCGTGGCGTAGTGGACCGTTGGGGGCTCCAGGCCGTGGGTGGCGAAGACACGCTGGATCTCTCGACTTGCCCCCGTTAGCCACAGCGCGACACCCCGCTTTTGCGTCTTGTAGGCCAGCCCCTCGATCATGTTGGCCCCGGTCGAATCGAGAAAAGGCACGGACGAGAAATCGACGATCAGCGCCTTGTGGGTATCCTGGATGCGATCGAGCACGGAGCCGATGGAGGCGGTCGCTCCGAAAAACAACGCACCGGTGATCCGGTAGATGACGAGGTCGGGGTTCTGGGCCTGCTCTTCATCGTAGTTTCCGCGCGGGTGAACGGTGTCGGCCTCATCGAGACCGATAAAGGCACCGTCTGCCTCAACATCTGTCGTGCGGCTCATGCGATGAATGAAGAGGACCGACCCGAGTGCGAAGCCGACGACGATGGCCTCGTTGAGATCACGGAAAATAGTCAGGAAAAAGGTGACGCCCAGCACCGTCGCTTCCCCCAACCCCGAGCGGACAAGGATCGCGATGGCCGTTTTCTCGATCATGTTCCAGGCAACGACGGCCAGCACACCAGCCAGCGCGGCCAGCGGGATATATGAGGCGAGTGGCGCGGCAATCAGCATGAAGAGAAGCAGGAATGCGGCGTGCAACATCCCGGCAACCGGACCATGCGCGCCGGCACGGACATTGGTCGCGGTTCGCGCGATCGTGCCGGTCACGCAGAAGCCACCAAAAAGGGACGATCCAATGTTGGCCGCACCCTGCGCCACGAGTTCGCAATTCGACCGGTGGCGGCGGCCGGTCATGCCGTCAGCGACGACGGCAGACAGCAGCGACTCGATGGCACCCAGCAAGGTGAAGGAGATTGCGGCCGGCAGGACCGCGAAGATGGTCTCTATCGAGAGCGAAGGCAGGCTGGGCGCCGGAAGCGTCGACGGGATGCCGCCGAACCTTGTGCCAATGGTCTGCACCGGCAACGAGAGCACAGCGGTCGCTGTGGCGGCAAACCCGACGGCGATCAGCATCCCCGGCCAGTGCGGGCGCCAGCGTCGCACCACGAGGGTCACGGCGACCGTTGCAGCGGAAACGCCGAGCGCGGCTGGCGTCAGGCTCGATCGTGCGGCCCAGAGAGCCGGGACCTTTTCCAAAAGTTCTCCTGGTTCATTCTCCAGAGCCAGGCCGAACAGCTCTCTGGCTTGACTGGCGAAGATGATCACCGCGATACCAGCGGTGAAGCCGACCGTGACCGGATAGGGGATAAACTTGATGAAGCCGCCAAGCCTCAGGAATCCCGCGGCGGTCATCATCAGCCCCGAGAGGAAGGTGGCGAGGATCAGACCCTCCATTCCGTGCTGCGCCACCGTCGCGGCAACCAGCACGATGAAGGCTCCGGCCGGGCCGCCGATCTGGAAGCGCGATCCACCCAGAAGCGAGACCAGGAAGCCGCCGACAATGGCCGTGTAGAGACCCTGTGCCGGCGTTGCGCCGGAGGCTATGGCGATGGCCATCGAGAGCGGCAGCGCAACGATGGCCACGGTCAGTCCGGCAATCGCATCGGCCCGCAACCGCACCGGGCCATAACCTTCGCGCAGGACGGTGACGAGCTTGGGGGTGAACAGTTCGGAGAATCTGGGGACGTCGCTCTGCCCGGTTGTCGTGTTTTTCATGTGTGGCCGCACCTTTGGGAAGGAAGCGGCGGGATCGTCGGCTTGGTGTCGGCGGTCGCCGTCGCGGGTAGAAGAATTAGGGTTCTGGTGGAGGACCTTTCAGACGCACACCGCGCCCGGTTGCCGTGCTGACGGAGCCTTCTCCGATCAATTCGATGCCGGCGTGCTCGAGTGCTGCGACGACCTTGGTCAAGCTGTCCACGACGCCGCGCACATTGCCGCTGCCGGCTTCCATGCGCTGGATCGTCGGGACGGAGAGTCCCGCCAGTTGGGCCAGCGTCTTCTGGTCAATGCCGAGAAGGGCGCGCGCCGCGCGCATCTGTGGGCCTGTGATCATAGTGCCTATCTGAAATGTGATAAGCGATACTTAAAGGATTATCTTTGATGTTTCAAACATCTTTTTTCTGCGGCGACCCGAAGCTTGAAAGGTTCGAAAGTCTCAACAAACCAGTGCAAACCATTGATCTGGCTCCCACTTCATTTCATTAAGCTCGGACGCGCGTCACCAAGCCTGTCCAGCCTCATAATACTTCGGCGCACTTCCCCAGCGAGGCCAGTTGGGACTCCTACGCCTGCAAGCCCGTCACGGCTCTCAGGTCGAGGTCCAGCGTCGCTGTCATGCCGTTCGGGCTGAAGTCCCTGGAGAATTTCCCTGCGAGCGACGAGCCAACCGTGCTTTGGCACATGCGCGTCCCGAAACCCACGTGACCGGGCTCGCCAGACGCGGGCTTGGTGGCGCAGTCTTCCGTCCACCGAACAATCAGCCGATCGCCATGCTGCTCCGCCCGGATCACGACGCCGTCTCCTGCTTCAGAGAGGCCTCCGTATTTGACGGCATTGGTCGCCAGCTCAAAAATGACCAGCGACAGGGGTGTGATGGCGGCCGGGCTGACGTTGAGCTCCGGCACATCCAGTGTCACGGAAGCGCCCCCGCTGAAGGGTTCCAGGATCGAGTTGACGAGTTGGACCAGAGCAGTGCCCTCCGGCCTTGCTCCAGCGGGATCATCAACGGCGCGCGCATGGACCGAGGCCAATGCATGGAGGCGTTGGCGCGTTACTGTGACAAGCTCCTGGACGCTGTCCGCCTGCCGCGCGGCGATGGACAGAAGCCCGCCGGCCACCGCGAAGGAATTTCCGACCCGATGGCGCATCTCGGAAAGAAGGAGCTGCTGCCTTTCTGCGGCCTGGCGTTGCAGGGTAATATCCCTTGCGATCTTCGACGCGCCGATGATGTTGCCGTTGGTATTGCGCACCGGGGAAACGGTGAGCGAGATCGGCACGAGCCTTCCGTCCTTGCGCTTCCGGACCGTCTCCAGGTTCGAGATCCGCTCGCCCCGACGCAGCCGAGCGATGAAACCGGCTTCTTCGTCCATGCGGTCATCAGGGAAGATCAACGTAATCGACCGACCGATAGCCTCCTCGGCGGTGTATCCGAAAAGCCGTTCCGCGCCCGGGTTCCAACTCCGGATGATGCTGTCGAGCCCCTTCGTGATGATCGCATCATCCGACCCCTCGACGATCGCGGCGAGGTGCTGTTGAAGGCTTTCTGGAGCGTCGAGTTCTGAAGATTCACTCTGTGTCATGATCATCACAGCATATCCAATCCGCAATGATTAAGGCAATCCCCTTTGATTGGCGCAAGCCACAAGCGATAACGCCAGAAAGCGTGGAACTGAGCGTGCCGATGAGGTCATGCAAATGTTGACGAAGGTCTGGCGCCCGACGTTGTGGCCTTGGCCGCTACCACTCGCGCACCGGACATCGGCACAAGTTGCAGCGAAGGTCCGCTTCCCGCCCACCCTGCAATGGATATTGGTCGCGTGGCGGGAAGCGATTTTGCCCGAAGGCGTCGGTCGGGGTGGGGAGAGCCAAGACAGGCCTCTTAGCCGCCGTAGGAGCAGATGGCGCCCTGCTGAGTCATGCTGCCGATCGGGACCAGAAGTAACCCCAGCACAAGAGTTGCGAGCCTCATGCCGGCAGGTCCAGCTTAGGCAGCGCGCGCACGATCTCGATCGTCTCTAAGCTAACATTGATCACGCGCCGGAATAGCTCAAGGGGATAGGCAGGGTCGCCCATAGTCTCGTTGGCGTAGTCGTTGGCGTCGTTGACGATGCCGCTGGCCTTGTCGGTCTTGACCACCTGGCGCTCCATCACCCATTCCAGCGCGGGTTTGCCGTTGACGACGTAGTCGTAGGCCTCCAGCGGGATGTCGGTCATGGTGATGTTGGCGTTGTAGATCACGGTGGTCTTGTCCTTGTCGCGGGCCTTGCCGCCGAACTTCATCTTGGTGACGCGGTAAAAGGCCTTGGGGTCATCGATCTTCCACAACGCGGGGGTGCCCTGCTTGTAGGTGACGGGGTATGGTTCCACCGTCTCGTAGTTGACATGCAGGTCACCAAGGCGCCGCCCGGCATCGGAGAAGGCGCGGAAGTCGGCGTAGGTTTTCACCGCCGGGATGCGGGGCAGTTCCTTAGTCAGGTTGTCGGCGTAGCGGTCGCGGTAGCCGGGCGAATGCAGCAGGCCGTAGACGTAGTAGAAGAGGTCTTCCTTGGTGATCTCCTCGCCCGGATAGGCCGCGTGGAAATGCGCCAGCCCGGCATCGGTGATCGCGTCACGGCGCTGGAGGCCTGAGGACTGGCCTTCGAAGAGGCCGCCGGGTTCCTCGTCCTGCTGATCGTAGAGGTAGAGGGGGAAGCATTGCGGCTTATCCGATGTTTGCGCGTCGTTGATAGCGCCGCTCATGAACGCGGAAAAAACAGAAGTCGCACCAGGTGACGTTGCCCAAATTACCCTATTTTCAGATTTTTGGTTGGGGAATAATCTGGGCGTCTGGTAGACGCGCTCATTGAGGCGACGCCCGAAATACAGCCACTGTTTTTCGAATGGTCGGTAAATGCTCTGAAGAAATACCCCCTCATCCAGAGAAAGCGATTTTCTACGAGCAAGGTCGTTGCGGAGCGCCGTGGACCAACTTATTTTCTTGGGATCAGCAGTCACGAACCGATCAACATCCTCCTTGCAACGGAACGCTCGCTCCCTCTCGGAATTGTAAGTTCCAATCAGTCTTCTGATGTTGTTTTCCAACTTGTCTCGGGAGGCGTTGTAACACCAAGCATCACGTTGGGTTTTGACGCCAGTCGAGTAGTTCTCAAAAAGAACCGTGGCTTCCTTTTCTTTCTTGTCTCCAATTTTGATGAAGGCATCGAAGCTCGTATCCCGTTTATTTATCCAATCATGTTGGTCATCAGGAACAATTCGGTCCCAGCCGTCTGCCTTGCTGATACCGCCGACAGCACCGAAGTCACGAATTATGGCCAGCTTCTGCTTCTGATCGAGGTAGTCGCCGATATCGTGGAAGAAGATGTGGCCATGGGCCGCCGTGTCGGGGTTCTTGACAAAGACGCTGATGGCGATCGGCGTCCGTGTGCCCTCGCCAAAAACGTTTCCCTTCTCCTTCCGGCGACGCTCACCACTGGTCCGCGCATTTCCACGAAGGTGAAAAATGTATAGATTAGAGAACTCTTCTGCGAGACACGCTCGCATGCCGTCGGCTGCATTACCTTCCAGCCAACCCGCATTGCTGACGAATGCGACAATACCGGCATCCCCGATTCGGTCGGAGGCCCAACGGATCGCGCGGATGTAGCTGTCGTAGAGAGCGTTCTTGTTTGTTGCCGTGGAGCGCGCTGCATAGGTGTCCCGCAACCGACTATCCAGCCCCGGATAGTTTACGTTGGCGTTGTTGTCGTTGGCGCTGCCTTGACCCGCAGAATACGGCGGATTGCCCACGATCACCCGGATATCCAGCTCTTTCTGCCGGGTCCGGCGTTCGGAGTTGTCGGGCATGTAGAGCGCCAGCTCGTCGTCGCCCTCATACATCTGGAAGGTGTCGGTGAGGCAGATCCCCTCGAAGGGCACATACTCGTTCTTCTGGGCGATGCCCTGATAGACCGCCTCGATGTTGATCGCGGCGATGTAGTAGGCCAGCAGGACGATCTCGTTGGCGTGGATCTCGTGTCGATACTTGTGCTCCAGCTCCTCCGGCGCGATCAGACCGGATTGCAGCAGCCGCGTGATGAAGGTGCCCGTGCCGGTGAAGGGGTCCATGATGTGGACGCCGCGCGAGCCGAGGGTCTGACCGAAGTGCTCCTGCAACATCTCGTTGACCGAGTGCAGGATGAAATCGACGATCTCGACCGGCGTGTAGACGATGCCCAGCTTCTCGGTCGTGCGAGGGAAGGCGTTGCGGAAGAACTTGTCGTAGAGCTCGACGATCAGGCGCTGCTTGGCCTGCGGGTCGGTGATGCCGTGGGCGCGGTTGCGGACGCTGTCGTAGAACTTCTCGAGGTCGCGGGTTTCCTTGCCGATGCGGTTCTCGTCCAGCACGTCGAGCACCTGCTGCATGGCGCGGGAGACGGGGTTCTGGTCGGTGAACTGGTGCCCGGCAAAGAGTGCCTTGAAGACGGGGCGCGTGATGAGGTGCTGGGCCAGCATCTCGATGGCGTCCTGATCCGTGATGCTGTCGTTCAGGTCGTCGCGGAGTTCGGCGAGGAAGTCGTCGAAGGCCTTGCGGGCGTTGGTGCCGGGTTCGTCCAGGATGCCGGTGATGCGCGAGATGTGCCGCTGCGCGATCTCGGCGATGTTGGTGGCCCAGTCTTCCCAGTAGTCGCGGGTGCCGCACTTCTTGACGATCTTGGCCATGATGGCCTTGGAAAACTCGTCGATGAAGAGCTCGTATTGCTCCGCGCTTGGGCCTTCTATGACGATATCCCCGGTGTCGCTCCCTTTGCCCAGCCCGGCCTGCGGTTGCGCCTTGCGGGTCGGAAGCTCGGTCACCTCGTGGGTGATCGACCTGAGTTCCTCGGATTCCTTGGTGACGCCGACGATTTCGATCCGGTCGGAGACATCCTGACCGAGCGAGGCCTGGTTGATGGTTCCGTCGAAGCGTTCGTCATGGGCTCGGAGGGCGTTCAGGATCTGCCAGACGACGCGATACCGCTCGTTGTCCTGAAGCGCGACCTCAGGCTCCACTCCCGCCGGGACGCCGACTGGAAGGATGACATAGCCCATCTTCTTGCCCTCGGCGCGTCGCATGACGCGGCCGACGGACTGCACGACGTCGATCAGGGACTTGCGGGGGTGCAGGAACATGATCGCGTCGAGCGCGGGCACGTCGACGCCCTCAGAGAGACAGCGGGCGTTGGTGAGGATGCGGGCCTTGTTGCCCTCGGCGTCGGCCTTGAGCCAGTCGAGCAATTGGTTGCGGGACTTGGCGTTGAAGGTGCCGTCGACGTGCTCGATCTCGATGTCGAGCCGGTCGGGCGATGAGGGCGCGTCGTCTTCGATCATCGCGTCGTCGCCGGTGTATTCGGCCACGACATTGGCGAACTCGTCCCGGATCAGCTTGGAGGCGGCGATGCTCTTGCAGAATGCCAGGCCGCGTTTCATGGGCTGCGGATCGAAGGAAATGTCCTGTTTCAGATCCTGCTTGGTCAGCGCCTTGTAGCAACCGATGATCTTTGTGGCGTCGTCGAGGTCGAGTTCCGAATTCTGGTCCGCCAGACGCTTCTGGACACTGGCGCTGACGAGGCCCTCGTCCATGGCCAGCACGATGACCTTGTAGTCGGTCAGCAGGCCCTTCTGGACGGCCCAGCCGAAACCTTTGTGGAGCAATGTCTTGCCGTAGAGGGTCTCGTCATCCATCGAGGCCAGGATGGCGGCTTCTTCATCGGCCCGCGTCTTCACGGCGTCGCCGAAGATCCTCGGCGTCGCGGTCATATAGAGGCGCTTGCGCCCCTCGACGCAGGCATCGTCGTGGATGCGGACGAAGTTCGACTCTTCCTCGCCTGCCAGCGTCGCGCCGGTCGTGCGGTGCGCCTCGTCGCACACGATCAGGTCGAAGGCGGGGAGGCCAGTCTTCTGCGCGGCATCCAGCACACCGATGGATTGGTAGGTCGAGAAAACGACCGTCATCCGTTCCGGATCATCCTGACCGGCCTTCTCGACGAGGCGCTCGGGGTTCGTTGTAGCGGGGAAGGCGAGATCGTGCGCCTCGATCTCGGCCGCGTCGTCGTTAGAGACACGGCGCTTGCCGACCTGCGCATCGGAACACACGGCAAAGGACCGGAGAGGGGTCTCCGTGTCGTTCGTCCATTCCCGAACCGTCTGGGACATCAAGGCCAGGGAGGGAACCATGAACAGCACGCGACCGCCCTTGCCGACGAGATCCTCCGCGATCTTGAGAGAAGTGAACGTCTTGCCAGTGCCGCAGGCCATGATGAGCTTGCCGCGATCAGCTTCGGTCAATCCTGTGCGCACGGCCTCCAGCGCTTCGATCTGATGAGGCCTGAGGGATTTCTTCTCCGAAAGCACCGCTTCGCCCCGTATGCCGAAAATCGTCCAGTCGATCGGACTTTCGCGGAGATGCGTGAGGGACAAACGAACAACCGGAATGCTCTGACCCGCAATCATCTCCTCGGCGTTGACACCCCAGGGGACCTCTGTGGTGTCAATGACGACGCGTCGAACAAAAGGAGCCTTGCCGGACGCCGAGATGAAGCTGTCGATGTCCGCTTTCTGGATACGGTATTCTGCCCCGTAGAATTTGCACTGGACAGCAGCGTAGCCTTCTTCATTCCGGAGTTTCGCGACAAGGTCGATCCCAACGTCCTTGCCGTTCCAGCCATGCTGAGCGGCCCAATCCGACCATGACCAGACTTCCGCGTATTCCTCTGCCTGAACCGGGTCAGCGGTCAGGTAGACGCATGCCAGACGCTCGAGGTAGGTGCCTTTTTCCCGTTCTGTGACCGCAGCGTCGCGGTAGGACTTCAAGAGATCATCAAGTGCCGACATATCTGAACTGCTCTTCTACTCGTTGTTATTGCCCGCTGGGTGCGGGGCGCGGTGGCGAAGCCGCCCCCTGCAGGCGAGACTTTTTGAAAACGAAACGTTGCACATGGCTACTATCATCCAGGCTGAGGGGTAACGCTCGATCAGATAGGCAGCCAGATTATTCAGCCGCTGTCGCGTGGGGCGCACTCTCGAGCTTCGTCACATACGCCTTGGCAGCCTTCATAGATGTGAAACATCGGAAGCCCGCTTCATTTGCTATGGCTAAAAGCTCGGGCCCTTCACCAAGGAGCACCGCGACCGGTTCGGAGAGCTCTGTTTGTATGCCGTCCGGCCAGACCAGATCGAGAACGGCCTTCTGCTCTCCAGTTCTGTCGTCCACCAAGTCCCAGGCGATCTCACCTTTCGGATACCCCTGGCTTTCCACCCACGCGTTCAGCTCTTCCAGCTCTCGTGCCTCATCCTCGTTGGCGATACCGCCGAGAAGAACGCTGTCACTCACCCTTGCCGAGGCAGATGCTTCCAGCACGTCGGCATCGTCATGAAGCAACGATCTGAGGCAGGTGTTCGCACCCTCTGCGAGCAGCTCTTTCCTGGCTTCGAGGAAATCCCTGAAATTCTCCAATCGCCAGAGCTGGCGATCTTCTGGCACCCACTGAGAGCGCAAAGCTCCGGGATGGGCCGCCTCGACCTCCTCAAAATATTCCTCCGGGCGTCTGTCGCTGATAACAAGGTTCGTATCCTTAGTCAGAAAGCAAAAGTTCCCCAAAGCGTTGACCTCGGATCGGCTGTAGCCCGCCTTATATAGCTGAGCTCTCGGAAAGATATGATGAACTTCCAAAGAGCTCATCTTGCCAAGTAGTTCTCTTTTGAGCGGGAGGCCCGTTCCCCAATCGCGTGCCTCAGTCATCCTGGTCAGCATGTAGAGAATAGGATAGAACCGGGACCCCACACTCCAGCTGTGGAAGTGACCTGGTTCAACGCGAAGTCCACCTTGCGTCAAGCGCAGCTCATCGAGCAATTTGTCGAGATTGCCGCCGCTTTGTTCAAGAATTCCAAGATCTTTATCAATCACGCTTTCGGTAGATGCCGAGAACCGCCCCCACATACCGCTTTGCACATACCAGAACAGCAATTTGTCTCGAGTGCGTTCATCAAGACGCCCCCCCCGCATTTCGAGAAATCGAACCATGACGGGGACGGCAAACCGGGCAAAAAGCACCCGGTTGTGATCGAGGCCAAGTCTGCCTGCCATCATGTTCAGAGCAGTATCAGTATGCCGAACAGCGCGCGCCAAAGCATCGGCAATTTCTTCGGCGGAACGATCATGAAGATAGAGGAATTTGGCCTCCCCGGTCAGCACTGTATTTACGGACCGGAGCAACCAATCGAGGGTAAAGTCGTAACCCGCGTCTTTCCAGCGAGCGAGGCTCGACTTCATGGTGTCGCGAGCCTCCGGCCAGTCGGCACAGATTTTTGCAAGCGCCAGATCACCCTTGGAAAGCTTGGTGCCGCCGCTGTTCACGCGGTTAAATATGTCGACGACTACATCAAGAGTTTTGTCCGATCCCGTCACCTCCTCAATGTGGAAGTTCTTGTCGCGGATGCTGAGCAACTGATTCAGGCGGCCAACATACTCGCCCAACCGAACCGTATGCCCTGGATTGCTGTTAAGTTCGTTAATGAAGTTCCCGACGCCTGCGTTGCCACTTTTCATGAGCTCGGTGACATCGATCCAAAGAGGATCGTCGCGCATTTTGATGGGTTGGTAAAACTCGAATTCTTCTGTCGCGAGATTGAACCTAAGCTCGGTAAAGGACTTCGCATTCCCATCGAAGAACTTCGGCGGCTCGCCCCGTATCACGCCATAAAGGGAGGTAATCCGTTGCTGGCCATCAAGCAGTAACTTGACCACGCCTGGCGCAAGCTCCCCGTCGCCTCTGTGGGCCGCAGTCGAAGCACTTGTCGCCCAGACCAGAAGGCTGCCGACTGGATGACCGCGATAGAGGGAGTGGAATAAACCTCGAACCTGCTCTCGTCCCCAGACATATCCGCGCTGGAATTCGGGAAGAGCCATATGCCCATTGTCGATGTAATCGAGGATCGAAGTAATATTCATTGTAAAATACCGTAGAAAAATTCGGTTTGAACTACTCTGCCGTATGAGGCCCGTTGCATGCAACCTCTGATAGTCTCCGAGGCGAAGCGGGCAAGCCTTGACTCGGGGCATTTGCTCGCGATGAAAGGTCACGACAAGATATACATTTTAATCAGTTAGTTAGAAATTTTTTCGATTTCGCCCTTCGGATTCAGCAGAATTGGCCAATGTCTATTTTGCCAACACCGCAATGTAGGGATCGACAGGCGAATTCTCCTGATGATCCATGGAGCCGGTAGGCAGTCGAAGGCTTCTTTCCATTCCGGAAGCTACGGCTCTTGTCACCCGAGGCAGTCTGCCGAGGGCATTGCCTGGGAGAACATCATGTTCGATATCCCCACCGCGCCAACGCGCGTTCATTACCTATTTCAGGAAAACACGGAGGCCCTGCAGAATGCGGCGCTGCTACTGGGCGGTCCCCGCTGGCTCAAGCGAGTTCAAAACCTATTCGAGACGCTCTGGACCGAAAATTTCCTTCACGGCCGTGTCCGCCGTGAAATCAACGCACTTCATCGTCTACTAACTCTCGTTCACGTGAATGATCCGTCCCGTCCCGAAGCGGCATACTTCAAAGCAATTGACCCTATGTCGCCTCATCTCGAGGAAATCTCCTTTCTGGCTTACCAGCTTCGTCAGGCTTTCGAAGAGGCTTGCTACGACAAGGGTCTCGACTGCGAAGAGGAGGAGCGCAATTATGAATGATACCATCATTTCGGAAGACAGGCTCCAATCTCAAATCGAATCTGCCTTAGCTACGTCAGACAAGACGCTGCAAGCTATCGCTTTCGCAGTGGAAACGGAGGCACTTGAGGGGGCGCTACTCGACGATGTGCTCAATTTGAAAGAACGGATCGATGGACTGGCCATCTTTGCGACCGACGAACACATTGCCGCAATGAGAGTGGCTGAGCGCCTTGAACCTGTTATCCTCGCAGCGACAACTGTTCATTACATCTCAGCCGAGGAATGGGACATCAATCCACCGAGCGAAGAGAAGGTTGTGGAGCGCTATGGTCTCGCGGCAATCGACCTCCGGAGCCTTCTGCGAGATCTCGCAGAACAGTTGGCTGGAATCCAGAACATGCTGAAAGCGGAGCAGATTGCGGCGGACCTTCGCTGCGACCAGACCTGATCTGCGCACCCGCGTCGCCAGGTGAGGCGACGCGGGCCTTATCGGCCGCGGAGGAAGTCGGTCGGTATATACGATTCAAACCTGTCACAAAACACTTGCTGAAGTTGTCACATGCGTCGCACATTCACGGTCACACGCGGAGTCATACTGCGGTCGAAGGCGTTTTTCGTTTGTATTCTTAAGGTTGTGGCTTGTTTCTTGGGCCCCTACCGTCGGAGCCAAGTAAGTTAGGAATGGTTTTGGACCCTACACAGAAAAAACAGCCGAGCCATTGATCGCCTCACTTTGCTACAAGAGTGCTACAAGGAACACAGGCCGCTCAGAAGGTATTGAAATTTAATGAGAAAAAAAACGTCTCACCAATCCATCATAGGTGCCACCGACAGACGCGCTGCGCGGTAAACCTCGGCGTGGGTGAATCTCTGATCGCGCATGCGGGTGGCTCCGTCGTTAATTCACGGCCTTCTGCACGGCTTTCCGGGGGCGGCGCAAGATGTTCTTGTGCCGCAGCCCTCCCCGCGCGTCATGTCGCGCGCGCGGGCAACGCTCCGTCAAAACGCTGTGGCCGTCTCCGTCTGTGACAGAATGCCCAAGCTTGCAAATGCACGTTCCAGATCGCGGTCACCGAAAGGTTTCTGAACCACGGCGCAGTGGCCCAAAGCCGCGGCGGAGGGGACTTCCGCTTGGCCGGTGGCAAAGATGATGGGCATATCGGGATGCTGCGCGCGCACGCGGGTGGCGACCTCCTCGCCTGAAATATCCGGCAGGCCCACGTCGATCAGCAGCGCGTCGTATTGCCCCTCTTGCAGCCTGTCCAATGTCTCCTGACCCGACGCGGTTTCGGTGACCTCGGTGCCCAGCCCGCTGAGGATATCCGCCAGATCAAGCCGGATCAGCGCGTCGTCTTCGCAGAGCAGCACATGACAGGGCCGGTCTGGCTGCTCTTGGACTACGTCAGCCTTTGTTTTTGCAGCGGGAGCCGAGGACAGCGCGTCGCGGACTTTGATCGCCAAAGCGTCTTTGGTGAAGGGTTTGGCGAGGAACTGCACCCCGGCATCCACCCGGCCATCGCGCACGATCGCATCGCGTGAATAGCCTGAGATGAAGAGGATCGGCAGGTCGGGCCGCTCGGCCTGAAGGGTTTCGGCCATGTCACGGCTGCTCAGTTCTCCGGGCATGACCACGTCCGAGACCAAAAGATCGAATTCCGGTGCTTGCCGCGCGGCTTTGAGGGCGGTGGCGGGGTCTTCTGCGGTGCGTACGCGGTAGCCCAAATCCGACAGCAAGGCGGCGGTGGCGTCGCGCACCTCGGCGTCGTCTTCGATCAGCAGAACGGTCTCGTTCCCGCCCGCGATGTCGGTGGGGTCATGCCATTGCAAAGGCTCCGCCGCCGTCTCGGCGCGCGGCAGCAAAAGCGTCACCGTTGTGCCCGCGCCGGGATGGCTGGCGATGGTGGCCCGCCCGCCCGATTGCCGCGCGAAGCCATAAACGGTGGAGAGCCCAAGCCCGGTGCCTTTGCCTACCGGTTTGGTGGTAAAAAACGGATCGAACACTTTGGCCAGCGTATCCGCCGGGATGCCGGGCCCGTGGTCGATGACTTTGACCTCCAGATAGTCGCCCGCCACCATGTCAGGCTCACCCAGCAATTCTTCGGGGCCGATATGCCGGTTCTCGACCGCAATTTTCAACTTGCCGCGCCCCTCCATCGCGTCGCGCGCGTTGATGACGAGGTTTAGCACGGCATTCTGGGTGCTTGCCGCATCGGCGTAGGCTGGCCACAGGGCTTCGGGCGTGTCGAGTTCGACCTCCATCCCCTCGCCCAAGGCGCTGCGCATGATGTCGTCGATATCACTGAGCAGATCGCGCAGGTCGATCGAGCGCGGCTGCAATGGCTGACGGCGGCTGAACGCAAGCAGTTGCGAGGACAGCGACGCGCCGCGCTCCACCGCCCGCATGGCCGCGTCGATCCGCACCCGCGCCGGGGAATCGGCTGCAATTTCGCGCGCGGCCATGGTCAGGCTGCCGGTCATCACCTGCAGCAGGTTGTTGAAATCATGGGCAACGCCGCCAGCAAGATTGCCGACCGCCTCGACCCGCTGGCTTTGGGCCAACCGGTCGTGAAGCTCTTCCAACTCGCGGTTGCGTTTCTCGACACGCTCTTCCAACGTCGTGTTCAGATCGGCCAGTTGGCGGGACAGTTCTTTCTGCTCGTGAATTTCGGAATTCGTGCCGACCCAGCGCATCACCGCGCCTTGGTCATCTCTGGTCGGCACGGCCCGCACCAAGTGCCAGCAATAGGCACCATCGGCCCGTCGCAGGCGAAATTCACTTTCGTAGACCGCCCCGGTTTCCACCGCCTTTGCCCAAGTGGCAATCGCCTCGGCGCGGTCCTCGGGGTGAATGATCGCGGGCCATGCATCCCCAACCAAACTGCCCGGCGTAGCACCCGAAAAGGCATATATCTGATCGCTGACCCAATCCAAACGCCCATCGGCGGTGGCGGTCCAGACATGGACCGGCATGGTATGGGCCATAGTGCGGAATCGTTCCTCCGCCTCGCGCAGCTTGGTTTCGGCAAGCTTATGCGCGGTGACGTCATTGCCTTGGATCACGATGCCGATGGTTTCCCCCCGCACGTTGTCGAGCGGTTGAAACACGAAATCGACGACGACCCGTTCAGTCGGCCCTCCGGGGCTGCGCTGCACCCATGCCTCGGCCCCCTGTTGGCTCACGGCCTCGCCGGTGCGATAGACCTCGTCCAGCATTTCGAAAAAGCCTTGCCCTGCGATTTCGGGCAAAGCCTCGCGCGCGGGTTTGCCAATAAGGTCCCGCTGACCAACCATTCGTAAATAGGCGGCGTTGACCGTGCGAAAGACGTGGTTCGGCCCCATGAGGGTGACCATGAAATTCGGTGCCTGTTCAAAGATCAGCTTGAAAAGGCTGATCCCGGTATCGAGTTCCAAATTCTGCTGCGTCACCTCATGGGCCCGGCGCAACACGGCGGCTTGGGCCGAGCCTGCATGCGCCTCATTTGGGGTTTCGGCGGTATAGACCTCGGTGATGTCCTGGGTGTGCTGCAAGATGAACTCAACCTCGCCATCCGCATCTAGGATCGGCGTATGGGTCGCGCTCCAATAGCGGTCTTCGGTTTTGCCCTCGGCACTGGCGATTGGATAGGGGATGACCGGCAGGTGATCGGTGGTGCCATCGCGGAACACCCGTGCGAAAGACGCGCGCAGCATGCGGCCCGACTCGCTTTCGGGGTCAGATGGAAATTCCTCGAACAAGTCCTTCCCGATAAGCCGTTCTAACTGGCGATCAGTCACCTGTAGGTAGGCATCATTCGCCCAGACCACCCGAAGCTCACTGTCCAACAACACGAAGGGCGACGGCGCGGCCTGGAGGATTTTTTCAAAGTCATGGGTCATCGTGTGTTGATCTTCTTATCTATCGGAACGTGCAGGTCAGCAGCCTCAGCCGCGCATTCAATCTTGATTTGAGGTGTCAGGCAAGGACGGTTGCAGCGCCGTGTCTCGCGGCTGCCCTGGCTTGGCCCGCTACGGCAGGGAGGTTTTCGGAGGCTGCTCTAGATTTCATCGTATCTCGGAATTTTTAGGTCTGGGCGGCGGCGCCGCTGCGTCTCAACCGCGCGTCACGCATATGTAGCCCGCAATCCCTGCGGAACCAGCACCTCGCGCAGATTTTGCAACGTCTTGCACTCTGCGCTGAGTTTGCGATGAATGGAGCCGCCGCGCCTACCATGCCCAACGGGCCGATCGGCCATCGCCTTTTTCTCATTTCCGCCCGCGCGGCCATTTCCAAAAGCCATTCAGGACCACCGCATGACATTCCGCTTCATCCACGCGTCTGACCTGCACATCGGGCGCAAGTTCGCCAATATCCCGCAAGCGGCGGATGGCAACATCCGGGGGCGCCTGATGGAAGCACGGCATGGGGCCATCGCCAAACTGGCCCAAGCCGCGCGGGATCACGGGGCGGCGCATGTGCTCTTGGCGGGCGATACATTCGACACTGCGACACCTTCGGCCGCCGTGCTGCGGCAGGCCCTGACCGCCATGGGCGAGGCGGCAGAGGTGACTTGGTGGATCCTGCCCGGCAACCACGACAATCTGCGCGATGCCGAACCCCTGTGGGAGGTGATCCACCGCGATGCCCCCGCCAATCTGCGCGCCCTCATGGACGCTGCCCCGGTTGAGATCAGCACGGATGCAAGCCTGTTGCCCTGCCCCGTCGCCTTTCGCGCCGGCGCCAGCGATCCAAGCGCACCTTTGGACAAAATGCAAAGCCCCGATGGGCATCTGCGCATCGGCCTCGCCCACGGCGGCGTCACCGATTTCACCGACAGCGGAGAGGCGATCGCACCCGACCGGGACCAGCGCGCGGGGTTGGACTACCTCGCTCTTGGCGATTGGCACGGGCGGATGGCCGTTTCAGACCGGGTCCAATACTGCGGCACGCCGGAGCAGGATCGTTTCAAACACGGGCGCCGGGGCGTCTGCCTTGCGGTTGAGGTTGCAGGCCCCGGCGCTGCCCCCAAGGTGGATGAGATCGAAACCGGCAGATTCCTTTGGTCCGAGGCGGAGCTTGCGCTTCACCCCCGCCAAGACGCGGCGGCGGCATTGCAGGCCCTGCTGCCCGCTGCGGGCCGCCGGGATCACCTGCTGCGCGTCAAAGCAGGGGGCTGGGCGGGCCTTCCCGATCGCGCAGCGCTTGCCCGCGCGGCCGAGGCCTGCGCCCCCGATTTTGCGCATTTCGAACTGGTGACCGAAGGTTTGGGCACGCAATATGAGGCCGCAGACCTTGATGAGATCGACCGCGGCGGTGCCCTGCGCATGGCGGCGGAAGCTTTGGTGAACGAGGCGCAATCCGACACCCTGCCCCAGTCCGAGCGTGATGTGGCCGCCGATGCCCTCGCCCGGCTTCATGCCTATGTGCAGGGGGCAAAAGCATGAAAATCCGCGCCATCACCCTCAACAACGTCCGCCGCTTCACCGACCCCGCGCAGGTGACCGGAATAGGCGACGGGATCAATGTCTTGAGCGAGCCGAACGAGCACGGCAAATCCACGCTTTTCGACGCGATACAGGCGCTGTTCTTCAAACCCTTCGGCTCTCGCGACAAAGAGGTCGCCGCCCTGCGCCCCCATGCGGGCGGTGCGCCGGAGGTGACCATCGAGGTCGAAACCGACGAAGGGCTCTTTACCGTTCACAAACGGTGGTTCCAAAAGCCCCTTGCCACCGTGCACCGCGATGGCAGGCTGATCGCGCAGGCGGATGAGGCCGAGGCATGGATCGCGCAGCTTTTGGGCGGGGATGCAGGCGGTCCGTCAGGGCTGATCTGGGTCCGGCAGGGCATGACCGCGCTGACCGGCGGCTCGACCAAAGAGGAGAAACTGGCGCTGGAGGCGCGGCGCGATCTGATGACCTCGGTCGGGGCCGAGGTCGAAGCGATGACCGGCGGGCGGCGCATGGACAAGGCGCTGGCACAATGCCGCGACGAGCTTGCCCAATACGCCACCGGCACCGGACGCCCGCGTACCGGCGGACCGTGGAAAGAGGCCCAAGATCAAGTGGAGGCGCTAACCGCCACGCGCGACCAACTGGCGGCCACTGTGCGAGAGTTGCAGGACGCCTTGGCCGAGCGTCAGCGGGCACGGCGGGCCTTGGCCGACCTCGAAGCGCCCGAGTTGGTCGAAGAACGCCGCCAAAAGCTTGAGGCCGCCCGCACCGCCCATGATGCCGCCACCCGCCACGCGGAAGAACTGGAAACCCTTGCCCGGGCCGTGGACCTCGCGCGTCTCACGGCTGAAAGCGCCACATCGCGGCTCGACAGCTACCGCGCCGGAGAGGTCGAGCAACAGGCCGCCCGCGCCGCCGAAGCCACAGCCCGCAAAGCGGCAGAAACCGCCCACAGCACCCTATCTGAACGCCGCGGGACGCTTGACACCGCAGAGGCCGCCGCGACAGATGCCCGCGCCGCCCTCAAAACCGCCGAGGACCACCACCGCCACGCTTTGCGGGCGCGTGCCGCGCGGGACGGCGCTGACCGCCGCCGCGCGCTTGAGGATCGCATCAAAGAGGCCGAAGAGGCCCGCCGCCGGATGGAGACCGCCAGTGCCGCCGCGCAATCCGGCCCCGACGCCGCCACGATGCAACGGCTTGAAACCCTTTCTGCCGAACTCTCCGCCAGCCGCGCCGCCCGCGATGCCGCAGCCCCCCAAGTGATCGTCCGCTACGCCCCCGGCCAATCGGGCAGCATCCATAGCGACAGCGGGCCGCTGGCGGAGGGCGCCCCCCTGCCGCTTCCGCGCAGCACCACCCTGCGGATCGACGGTATCGGCAGTTTGGAAGTCCACCCCGGCGCGGGGGGCGCAGAGGACGGCACAGTCGAAACCGCCGCCGCTAGCCTGCAAGCCGCGCTCGACCAGATCGGCGCGGCTGATCTGGCTGGAGCCCGCGCCGCCGCCGCGGCCCGTGTGGAGGCTGCCGCGCGTCAGGGAGAGGCCAAGGCCGTTCTCAACAGCCTCGCCCCTGAGGGGATCGACGCGCTGCACCAAGCCCTCGCCGCCATTCCGGCCTCGGAGGAGGTTTCCGACGCACCTGATCTTGCGCGCGCCGAAAACGCCCTCGAAACTGCGCAGACCGGGCATGAGACGTGCCGGATTGCGCGGGAGACAGCAGCCGAGGCGCTGGCCGATGCCAAGGCCGATGCCGCGGTCAAAGACGCGCAGCTTGCCTCGCTCAGTGACCGGTTGCAGCGCGCCGAGGCGCAGCAGGCCAAGCTGGGCGATGTCACGGAAGACGCGCTTGCCACCCAAGCCGCCAGCACCGCCGCCGCGCTGGAGGCCGCACGCCTGTCCCACGCCGAAAAGGCCAAAGACGCGCCAGATGCGGCCAGCCTTCGGGCCGCCCTCACCCGCGCGGAATCGGTTGAGGCGCAAGCCCGAGAGGAAGTCGCCCGCCTGCGACCCCTGCTCGCCCGGCTCAGCGAACGCATCACCCGCGCCTCTGGCGACGCGGTGGAGGAACGGCTCGCCGAGACCGAAGACCAATTGCAGGCCGCCGAAGAGACCCTCGCGCGGATCGCCCATGAGGTTGCGGTGCTCACCCGGCTGGAAGGCGCTTTGCAAGACGCGCGGAACGAGGCGCGAGAGCGGTACTTCACCCCCATCGTCAAAGAACTCAAACCGCTGCTGCAGCTCCTTTGGCCCGATGCTGAGCTGACATGGGGCGAGGAATCGCTGCTGCCGCACGCGCTGATCCGCGAAGGTCGCGAAGAGCCGATCGATGTCCTTTCAGGCGGTACCCAGGAACAGGTGGCGCTTTTGGTACGGCTGGCCTTTGCGCGGATGCTGGCCCGTGCGGGACGCATCGCGCCGGTGATCTTGGACGACGCGCTGGTCTTTACCGATGACGACCGGATCGAGCGGATGTTCGACGCGTTGCACCGGCAGGCCAGCGATATGCAAATCATCGTTCTGACCTGCCGCCAACGCGCCTTTCGTGCCCTTGGCGGACAGGCTTTGCGGCTGCAAACGGTGGACCGATAGAAATAACGGCATCAAGTGCCCAGCGTGAATGAACTTTTCCCCCTGTCCCGCGTTGGCTTCTTAGCATCTGCGCAGGGCATGTTGGGGGGAATACATTGAACGATATCGCCGCGATCAGACGGCTGTTGGAAGTGCTGGTACTGATCGCCCTCTTCGTGACTGCCTATTTCGCCAAGGATTTGCTGCTGCCGATCCTGCTTGGTTTCCTCCTCGCGCTGACACTCAGCCCGCTGATCCGTTCCTTTGAAAAATTCGGCATCTCGCCTCCGCTGGGGGCTGTGCTGCTGATTGGCTTTGTCGGGCTGATCATCTTTGTGCTGGCCGGGCTGTCGGCGGGCACCGTGGCCACGTGGTCGGATGAAATCCCCTCTATGGGCAATGAGATACAGCGCAAGCTGCAAGGCTGGATGAAGACGGTAGAGGATGTCCGCTCTGCCACGGAACAGGTCGAAAAGATCGGCGCAGATAACGGCGCCAGCAAACCCGAAGAGGTGGTGGTCAAACAGCCGGGCCTGCTCGACAATGCCATGAACACCGGCGCGCGGATTGGCGGCACGGTGGCCGTCGCCCTTGTGCTGGCGCTGTTCCTGCTGGCCTCGGGCGATCTGTTTTACCTCAAGCTAGTTCAGTCATTTCAGACCTTCACCGGCAAAAAACGCGCGCTAAAAGCGGTCTATGACGTTGAGCGCCGCGTGTCCCGCTACCTGCTGACCATCACCATCATCAACGCGGGGCTTGGCGTCTCTGTTGGGCTTTACCTTTTCGCGCTTGGGCTGCCCGTTCCTTATGTCTGGGGCTTGGCGGCGTTCTTGCTGAACTTCCTGCCCTATATCGGCGGGGTGATCGGCGCGGTGCTGGTGGGGGCCTATGCCATCGCCACATTCGACAGCGTCGGCTATGCGATCCTTGCCCCCATCGGCTATCAGATCCTCACCGGGATCGAGGGGCAGTTCATCACCCCCTACCTTGTGGGGCGTCGGTTGGAGTTGAACACCGTTGCCGTGTTCCTCACCGTGGTCTTTTGGGGCTGGCTTTGGGGGATTGCGGGCGCGCTCGTGGCGGTGCCCTTCCTCGTGGTCTTCAAGGTGATTTGCGAGAATGTCACCGCGCTCAACATGATCGGGCATTTTCTGGATAAATCCGCCCCCGATGTGGCGGCAACCGCGGCGGATGAACCCGCCGCGGAAAAGCCCGGTGGCTAAAGCTGCCTAGCCCGCGAGGGACGGCAGCCAAAGCACGATCTGCGGGAAGGCCACAAGCAAGCCGATGGTCACCGCGTCGGCGATGAAGAAGGGCATCACGCCGCGGAACACGTCCTGCACGCTGAGGTCGGGGCGCACGCCCGCGACGACAAAGCAGTTGAGGCCAATGGGCGGGGTGATCAGACAGAACTCCGCCATCTTCACCACCAGAATGCCAAACCAGATCGCGCACATTGGCCCCGACATGCCAAAGGCGCTGTCAGCCGCAGAGACGAACTCGCCCCCGTTGAGCGCCATGACCGCCGGATAGACCACGGGCAGCGTCAAAAGCAGCATGCCGATGGCGTCCATGAACATACCCAATACCGCATAGGCCAGCAGGATGCAGATCAGGATGATCATCGGAGAGGTTTCGAGCGAGGAGATCCAATCAGCAAACGCGCCCGGCAGATCGGCAAAGCCCAAGAAACGCACGTAGATCAACACGCCCCAGATGATGGTGAAGATCATCACCGTCAGCTTGGCTGTCTCCAACAGCGCGTCCTTCAACTCGGCCAGACGCATCCCACGGAAAACCGCCATGCAGAAGACGATGAACGCACCCACGGCGCCGCCCTCAGTGGGGGTGCCCCACGCATCGCCAAAGGGGTTGTAGACGAAGAAGATGATGATCACGACCACCGCCACAATCGGCAGGGCAGCAGGCAGCGAGGCAAAGCGTTCACGCCATGTGAAACCGGTCACTGGCGGGCCGACGTTTTTCCAAATCATGGCGATGCCGATGATCAAGATGGCATAGACCACGGCCGAGAAAGCACCGGGGATAAAGCCTGCGAGCAGCAGCTTTCCCACGTCCTGCTCCACGATGATCGCATAGATCACGAGGATTGCCGAGGGCGGGATCAGCGAGGCCAGCGTGCCCCCTGCTGCCACGACACCCGCCGCGAATTGCTTATTATAACCGATCTTGAGCATCTCAGGGATGGCGATACGGGCAAAAACCGCTGCGGTGGCCACCGAGGCGCCGGAGACCGCCGCAAAGCCCGCCGTAGCAAATACGGTCGAGACGGCCAAACCACCCGGCACCCAAGCGAACCAGCGTTTCGCGGCCTCAAAGATCGCTTTGGTCAGACCTGCGTAATAGGCCAGAAAGCCGATCAGGATGAAGGTCGGGATCAGCGAGAGTGTCTGGCTTGATACTTTTGAGTGTGGCACCTGCCCGGCGGTCTTGATCGCCACGGTCAGCGCCCAGCCAAGCTGGTCCCACTCCATGCCCTTCTTGGCCCAAAAAATCCAGATAAGGCCGATAAGCCCGGCCATGGCGGCGGCAAAGGCCACCCGCATGCCAAGCACCACCATAAGCAGCATGCCGCCCGAGACCCAAAGGCCGATTTCAATAGGATCCATCAGTCACGTCCATCCAGTTGTTCGGCCTCGGCCATTGCTTGTTCTGCCGCCGATTGCACCAGCGGCACGGCCACGGGGCGTTCCAGCCCCAGCACTAAGGCCCGGCCATAGCCCCAAATCTGCAGACAAAGCCGCAGAGAGATCACGGCAAAGGCAAGTGGCACCACCAGTTTGCTGGGCCAGATCGGCAGGCCGATGTCGATCGAGCTGTCGCGGCTCCACATCGGGGCAGCCATATCAAAACTGCGGTCGAAATGCGCCCAAGCGCCCCACGTCAGCGCCAGCATCAAGAGCAGGATCAGCACGACCGACAGCAGCTCCGCCGCCCAAAGCGCGCGGCCCTTAAGCTGGCCGATCAAGATGTCCATGCGCACATGCCCGCCCATACGTTGGGTATAGGCGATGCCCATGATGGCGATGAAGGGCATCGCCGCTTCGATCCAGTCGACATAGCCCGCCAGCGGCGTGGAAAAGAACTTGCGCCCCCCCACGGACCAAACGGCCAGCACCATCAACATAAAAACGGCAATCCCCGAGATCAGGGCAAAGAAGGTCTCCAGCTTCAGCAGGCCCCGGTCGAGGCGGCTGAGTAGGCTGCTGTCCTCCAGCACGGCGGATGATCCGGCCATCGGCTCTCCTTTTCAGAAAGTCTGTTTGTTACGTCATTAAAGTCGAAAGGGCCGCGCGGTTTGCCGCACGGCCCTTAAAGTCATGCGCGCAAGGCTTAGTTCGACGCGCGTTCTTTTTCCAGCGTTTCCATCACGAGGTCATAGAGTTCCTGACCCGGAATGCCTTGAGCTTCCATGTCCTTGATCCATGCTTCGCGCGCAGGATCGGCCGCTTTGGCTTTGAACTCGGCAATTACCTCGGGGGAGAATTCGACCTTCTCGACGCCCTTCTCTTCGAGAACGGTATCCCAACGCTCAAGCAACTCGCCGTAGTTTGCAAGGTAGTGATCCAGCGCCTCATCGACGGACCCATCAAGCGCTTCGCGCTCTGCGTCGCTCAGCGCCTCATAGGCGTCGATGTTCACCACAACGGGGCAGTTCACGGTGCCGGGGTTGAGGTTTGCGGTCCACCAATCGGCTTTGTTGATCGTGCCAAAGCTGAGGTGCGCGTGCTGGGCGAAGGCCACAGTGTCGACAACACCGGATTCCATCGCGTTATAGGCTTCCGAAGAGGTCACGGATGTCGGCACACCGCCCACGGCTTCGAAGGCTTTGCCCAGACCGCCGGTGGCGCGCACGCGCATGCCGTCAAAGTCTTCCAACGTGGTGCGCGGATCGCCGGTGCCGACAAGGTTGTACTGCGGCATGGGCGAGGTCATCAGCATCTTGGCGTTCCACTGCGCCATCTCTTTGGCCACGGCGGGGTGGTCATAGACGGCACGGCTGACAGCGACTTCTTCTTCAAGGTTGCTGACGCCAAGGAAGGGCAGTTCCAGCACGGTGATCGCGCGGTTCTTGTCGGCGTGGTAGCCGGCGCAGAACTGGGCCATCTCGAAGGCACCGATGGAGATACCGTCGAGGTTCTCACGGTTCTTGGACAGGCCCCCGTAGCTGACGTTGATGGTGAATTCGCCGTTGGTCTTTTCGCTCACCAGTTCGGCGATCTTTTCGACATGTTCGGTGAAGGCGCGGCGCTTGCCCCAGACGGAGGCGTTCCATTCGGTCGCGGCAGCTTCGCCAACAAAGGCAACGCTCAGCGCACAGGCGGCGGCACCGCTCAGCAGGTTTTTCATGATGTCTCTCTCCCATTGTTGCCGCCCTTGGATGGGCGGATTGGCGCACAGGCTACCCCGAGGGGACAGGCCTGCCAACCCCGTCATGCCGCGCAAATACGACAGCCGCAAGACAGTTGGGCAGGGCTTGACTGCCAAGGCATTGAAAAAGCGCGTCATTCCCCGGCACAGATCGGAAAATTTACAGATACCCCGCCAATTGGGAAAAACCTTTACAGGCAAGCCCTTGTATTCCAGTTGCTTATTCACTTCTTTTCACGGGCCGCTATGATCCAGCTCAGGAGGAGGCCACGGCAGCCGGGTGAGATCTGCGCCCCGTGGCAAGACGCGAACATCAAGGGAGGAACCACCATGTCCGACGCCACCGCAAAGACCTATCCGCCATCCGCCGACATGGCCGCCCGCGCCCATGTGGATGCGCAGACCTATGACAAGATGTACCACGCCTCGGTCACCGACACCGAGGAGTTCTGGCGCGAACAGGCGCAGCGGATCGACTGGATCAAACCCTTTACCCAAGTGCGCGATGTGAACTTTGACCTTGGGTCAGTCAGCATCAATTGGTTCGCGGATGGCGAGTTGAACGTCAGCGCCAATTGCATCGACCGCCACCTTGAGACGCGCGGCGATCAGACCGCGATCATTTGGGAGCCGGACAGCCCCGAGGACGCAGCCAAACACATCAGCTACCGCGAGTTGCACAGCGCCACCTGCCGCATGGCCAATGTGCTGCGCGATCTGGGCGTGGGCAAAGGCGACCGCGTCATCATCTACATGCCGATGATCCCCGAAGCCGCCTATGCCATGCTGGCCTGCGCGCGGATCGGCGCGATCCATTCCATCGTTTTCGCCGGGTTCTCCCCGGATGCGCTGGCCGCCCGCGTCAACGGCTGCGAAGCCAAGGTCGTGATCACCGCAGATGAGGCCCCGCGCGGCGGCAAGGCCACCCCGCTCAAGGCCAATGCCGACAAGGCGCTGGCGCAGTGCGACGCCAGTGTGCAATGCCTCGTGGTGCGCCGCACCGGCGGGGATGTGGCATGGAACGACGCCCGCGACCGCGATTACAACGTACTGGCCGAGCAGGCCGCCGACACCTGCGAGCCGACAGCCGTGGGGGCCGAAGACCCGCTGTTCATCCTTTACACCTCCGGCTCCACCGGCCAGCCCAAGGGCGTGGTCCATAGCACCGGCGGCTATCTCACCTATGCCGCGCTGACCCATGAGGTGACCTTTGATTACCACGATGGCGATGTTTATTGGTGCACGGCGGACGTGGGCTGGGTCACCGGGCACAGCTATATCGTCTATGGTCCGCTGGCCAATGGCGCGACCACGTTGATGTTCGAAGGCGTGCCAACCTACCCCGACGCCAGCCGCTTCTGGCAGGTCTGTGAAAAGCACAAGGTCACCCAGTTCTACACCGCCCCCACCGCCATCCGCGCGCTGATGGGCCAAGGCAGGGAATTCGTCACCAAAAGCGATCTGTCGTCGCTGCGCATCCTTGGCACAGTGGGCGAGCCGATCAACCCCGAGGCGTGGAACTGGTACCATGATGTCGTCGGCCAAGGCCGCTGTCCCATTGTCGACACTTGGTGGCAGACCGAAACAGGCGGTCATCTGATGACCCCCCTGCCCGGCGCGCATGACATGAAACCGGGGGCCGCGATGAAACCGTTCTTTGGGATCAAACCCGTGGTGCTCGACCCAACCTCGGGTCAAGAGATTGAGGGCAACCCGGCCGAAGGCGTGCTGTGCATCGCCGACAGTTGGCCGGGCCAGATGCGCACCGTCTGGGGCGATCATGAGCGGTTCGAGAAAACCTATTTTGCGGATTATCCCGGCTACTATTTCACCGGCGATGGCTGCAAGCGCGATGCCGACGGCGACTATTGGATCACGGGCCGCGTGGATGACGTGATCAACGTCTCAGGCCACCGCATGGGCACCGCCGAGGTCGAGAGCGCGCTGGTCGCCCATGACAAGGTGGCCGAAGCCGCCGTGGTCGGCTACCCGCATGATGTTAAAGGTCAGGGCATCTATTGCTATGTCACCCTGATGAGCGGTGAAGAGCCTTCCGAAGACCTGCGCAGCGAGCTGCGCAACTGGGTCCGGCAAGAAATTGGCCCCATTGCCTCGCCCGATCTGATCCAATGGGCGCCCGGCCTGCCGAAAACCCGCTCGGGCAAGATCATGCGCCGCATCCTGCGCAAGATCGCCGAAAACGATTATGGCGCCTTGGGGGATACATCGACGCTGGCGGATCCCACCGTGGTGGATGATCTTATCGACAACCGAATGAATCGCTAAAGCTTGGCAGGGCGCGGGTGGCTGCCCGCCCCCGCGCCCTGCCCTAAGAAAGAGAGACATGGACCAAACCGCCCCCCAGATACTGCCGCCCGCCACAGCAGCGGAATGTGACGCCGCCCTGCCGGATATCCTCTCCGCGCCCAAGGATGGGGCCGTCATAGAACAGCTCTGTTTCCGCTCTGATTACGGCCTGCGAGACCACCCCGATCATCTGGACCTGACCGTCGGCGAAGGCATCCGTGGCGAGCGTTGGACCAAGAAACCTTGGCTGACCCTGCCCGATGGCAGCCCCGACCCGCGGATACAGGTTTCGATCCTGCCCAAACGCATCATGGACCTCTGCTGGCGTGACCGCGCAAACACGCCCCATCCCGGCGATACGATGATCGTGGACATGGACCTTGGCCATGAGAACCTGCCCGTCGGCACACGGCTACAGGCCGGATCGGCGGTGCTAGAGGTGAGCGACAAGTTCAATACCGGCTGCACCAAATGGCGCGACAGATATGGCCAAGACAGCCTGCGCTGGATCAACCGAAAGGAAAACCGCCCCCACCGCCTGCGCGGTACCCTGTGCAAGATCGTGCAGGATGGCACCGTGCGGGTCGGCGATCAGCTCGCCAAACTTTGAGGTTTGGCGAAAAGCAAAGGCCGCCCCAAAGGGACGGCCTTACGTTCATTTCATATTTGTAAGCTCGGCTCTCGCCTTCCGCTGGCTTAGCCTTCGACGCGCTGCAGGTTGATCTCACCCACGCCCACAGCAAAGTTCACGCCGGTCTGGGTGTTCATGCTCAGCGGCTGAAGCGCCAGCGTGTTTTCCGAGCCACCAGTCATCAGGTTGGCACCTGCGCCGACACCAACGGTCGCCTCGGCGGAAACGCCTTTGTAGCTGCCGTTCAGACCACCTTCGTAGTATTCCTGCTCAATTGGGGCCAACACCAGCCAAGACATCTGGCCATTCTGGGTCTTGCCAATATCGACGCCCCAGCGGTTGATCTCACCGACATAGGTCTCATCTTCGAGACCTTCTTCGATGGGGTTGAAGGTACAGGTCAGCTCGCGGGTGGAGCCAAAGATAAAGCCGGTGCCATCGCCCACATCGCAAGACAGCGACCCGATCTCAGCGTGGTCTACGGTCTCATTGTCATCGGCCATCGCGGTGGAACCGAAAGCGGTGGCGCTCAAGAGGGCGGCGCCGAGGGTCAGTTTGGTTGCATGCATCATCTTTTGTCACTTTCCGGCGCGGCGTTGCGCGCCTTTTCTGCTTTGAACGGCATTCGGGTGCCTTGGACAGGCGGCGCAGATGACCTGCCCCGCCCCTTTCAGACAGCCAGCATCGACACCAGGTAGGGGCCGATGATGCCTCTCATCGCAGACCCAACGCCCATCCCCGGCTGGGGTTCCTGCCCGTGGCCACAGAGGCGAAATACCGCGCAGGGTGACGGGGCGCGCAACGCCCCGGCACCGCTGGACAAATCAGCCGCTACATGGCACCGCTTGTCGCTATGAGTGATGATCTGATCCCCTTCTCGCCCGACAGCGGCGATGCCCCAGCCCTGCGCCGTGCTTTTGGGCGTTTCGGCACCGGCGTGACCGTGGTGACCGTGAAAACCGCACAGGGCCCCTTGGGGATGACCGCGAATTCCTTCGCTTCGGTCTCGCTCGATCCGCCCTTGGTGCTGTGGTCGCCTGCGATTTCATCCAAACGGCACGACAGTTTCACCTCGGCCGCATCGTTCTGCATCCATGTCCTTGGCGCGGATCAAGAGGATTTGGCCCAGCGGTTCGCCGGTCAGGGTCACGACTTTTCCGGTTTCGATTGGACCGAAGATGCCGCAGGCGTGCCGACCTTTTCGGGCTGCCTTGCCCGGTTTCACTGCAACACCTACGCCGTGCATCCGGCGGGCGATCATTCGCTGATTTTGGGCCATGTGCAACAGGTTGCCCTGCGCGAGGATGGCGCGGCGGGGCTGATGTTCGACCAAGGCCGCTATGGCCAATTTACCCCGCGCGACGCGGATTGAACGCGGCCGAGGGCGCCCCGCAAGGCGCCCCCGTTCTCAGTAATCCCGCTCAAAGAAGATGCCGATGCTGCTGTCGCCATCCGAGCCAAGCGTGCCCTTGGCCGTCAGGCTTTCGGTAATGTCGAGGTTGAGGGAAACCTCGCCAGTCCCGTCAGAGGCCGCCGTGACATCGGTATAGACATTGTCGGTCAGGTATTTCCCAAGCCGCAGCGCCGTTGCACCGTCGTCGGTGGTGGTCACATCCAGATCGTCCAAGCCAAAGCCTTCGCGCAGGTTGCCGATCACCCCTTCGCCGCCACGGCCCGCAAGGGTCGCCACCGCACTGGCCAATTGCAGCGCTTGGAAGGCCGAGATTTCCGAGATGTTGCGACCAAAGAGCAGTTGCGACAGCACCTCATCTTGCGGTGCGGCGGGGGTGGATTCAAAGGTCACCTCTGGCTCATTCGCAGGGCCGCTGACGATGACACGCACCTCGCCCGCTTCGGTATCGGTCGAGGTCACAAAGCGGATATAGGGAATGAAATCGCCTTGAAACTGGACCGAGCCTTCGTCGAGCAAGAAGCGCTTGCCCAAGATATCCAGCCGCCCCCGGATCAGCTCAAACCGCCCGGCAGAGATGATCCGATTGGTGGTGCCGCTGAGGTTGAGCGAGCCGCCCAGTTCCGCATCAAGCCCGCGCCCGCGCACGAAAATCCGGTTGGGCGCGTTCAATTGCAGGTTCAGGCCAAAGCCGGGGCTAGAAGCATCCTCGGCAGGGTCTTCCCCCGCCTCGGCCCCCTCCAGCCCGGCCTTGCGCCGCGTTGCCAGAACATCGGCGGGCGCGTTGACATGGGTGATCTGCGGAATGTCCCCGATTGAGGTCAGCCCCGTTGCGGGCACCTGAATATTGGTCTCGCCTGCGTTGATCACCCCGGTGATCTGCGCCCCACCGCTTAAGGGGCCTGCAAGCCGCAGGTCGCCGTTCAGCGTGGTGCTGTAAAGGCTTGGGTCCGCATAGACGAGATTGCGCAGGGTCACGCTGATATCTGCAGGCAAGGCCGGTGTCAGGGTGATCCCCCCCGCCACGCGAAGCTCTCCGCCGTCGACTGCCTGACCGGTCACGTTCAACTGCGCCCGGTTGTTGCCAAGCTGGATATCCGCATTGATCCCGCGCAGCGCCAAGCGCAGGTTCGGCGCGGTGAACGTCGCGCCGCTGGTGGTGATGCGCCCACTGACCGAGGACAGCGCCGCCGGGCCGTTGATCTGCAAGTCAAACCGCGCCTGCCCCTGCAAGTTGCGCGGGGCGAGGAAGGGCCGTGACAGGCCAAGCGGCGCGTTGCCCGCGATATCAAGGTTCAGCGTCCCATCGGGGTTCACCAACCCAGCCACGGTCGCCTGCGTGCCGGCGGGGCCGTTGGCATTGGTGTCGATGCGCCAGGCCTCCCCCTCGCGCCGGGCCGAGCCTGCGACGCTCAGCGGGCCGTTCACCTGATCCACCAAGGCGCCGATGTCCGGCATGTTCAGCTGGAAATCGACCGCCGCATTGGGGCCTGTCACCAAGCCTTCGACCGTCGCCCGCGCGCCATAGGGGCCGCTGGCGCTTGCATCAAGCACCACCCCCGCATCGGTCTGGCGCGCCACGCCATTCGCGGCGAAAGAACCCGTGACGCTGGGCACCAGCGGGTTCACGTTGGGAACGGAGACGTCGAACCGCATTGAGACCTCACCGGTGACCAGCCCTTCGACCATGGCACTGCTGCCATAGGGGCCATCGGCGCTCACATCCACGGCGATCCCGTCTTCGGTTTGACGGATGTCGCCGGTGGCCGAAAGCGGGCCATTCACACCGGGGGCGATGGGGCTCAGGTCGGGCACCGACAGATCAAAGCTGAGCGCCATATTCGGACCGGTTGCCAGACCTTCGACCACGGCGCTGCTGCCGTAGGGGCCGGTCGCGGCGACATCCACGCCAATGCCATCCTCTTGCTGGCGGACGGTGCCCTGCGCGGCAAGCGGCCCGTTGACGCCGGGGGCCAGCGGGCTGACATCCGGCAAGGTCAGGTCAAAGCGCAGCGCCATGTCAGGGCCGGTTGCCAGCCCTTCCAGCGCAACGCGACTATCGTAGGGGCCATTGGCGATGGTATCGACGACAAACCCCTGTTCGGTCTGCTCCAACGTGCCACTGGCCTCAACCCCGCCGCTGATCTGCGGCACGAGGGGTTGGATATCTGGCAACGACAGGTCAAAGGCCACATCAACGCGCGGCGTGACCAGCCCCCTGACCGAGGCCTGCGCATCAAGCGGGCCGCTGGCGTCGGTGTTGATCTCCCAGCCCTGTGGTGTCTGGCGCAACTCGCCCTTGGCCGTGACAGGCCCGGTGATATCCGCGTCGGGTACGAAATCTTCGATCCGCGGGATATCTGCGGTGAAATCGATCTGCGCGTCCTCGCCCGTGGCCAAGCCCGACACGGTCAGCGCCGCGTCATAGGGGCCATCGGTGACCGCATCGACAACCCAGCCGCGCGTCTCTTGCACCGCTGTTGCCTTGACCGCGATGGGGCCTTCGTATTGCGGCAGGACCAGCCCGACATCGGCGAGCGTAAAGTCCAAAGCCGCGCGGCTGTCTTCGCTGCGCAACTCGACATTGCCGGTCAGATCAATCGCGTCGTTCTTGAGGTCCAGATCACGAAGATAAGTCCCGGTCTCATTGCGCTTTGCGACCATGCTGAGGCTGGTGCGCCCCGCCAGAACCGCATCGGCCTGTTCGATCCCGATCTCAAGGTCATCCGTCCCGCCCGCAATCGCCAGATCGAACATACCGCCCAAAGGCGTGACCGTCCCGTTCAGCGCCAGTGCCGTGGCGCCCGCGATATCGCGGCCCGCCAGCGCGGAAAAGCGACTGATATCCTGCGCTTCGAGCGTCATCTTCAACTGCGTGAGCAGCCCGGTATCCACCCCATCGATCGCCGCCTCGCCTGTCAGGCCATAGTCTTCCCCCGACAGGGTCAGCCCGTTGATCTCAATCGGTTCTCCTTCGACGAAACGAATCTCGGCGCTGCCAATGATCGCGTCCCCAATGGCCTCGGCGCTGGCCGGGTCGGTCAGCGACAGCCCCTCGGTGGCAAAGGTCACATCGCCAAGGAATTGGCCCAAACTGCCAAGGTCCCCTTCGAGGATCCCATCAAGCGCCAGTTGCGTCTGCGCGATTTGCAGCGCGCCCGTGTCCAGCCCTGTGATGTCGAACGCACTTTCAAAGCGGTCGCCATCGGCGGCATCGTAGTCCACGCGCAGGGTCACGGCTTCTACCCGCGTGCCCTCCCCCGAAATCGGCAAAAGGGTCGAAGTGCCATCGGGGTTTGCGATCCGGCCAGAGATGTCGATCAGGGTCGGCCACTTCTCTTGGTTCAGCATGACCTGCCCCTCCAGATCGACGGAATTCGCCGCAAGAGCAAAGCTGCTGACCTCAACGGCACCGTTGCTCTCAAGCAGCGCATCAACCGCCAACCGCACGTCTTCCCCGAAAAATTCGCGGTAGCGCGGAGCGAGCAGCGCAGTGATGTCGCCCCCGATATCGGCCTGAATGCGACGGTCAGGGGTTTCGCTGGCGCGGCGTGGGGTCTGCGTGCCAAGGGTCACTTGCCCGGCCAAACGCTCTTGCCCATCGGTGGCGATGGTCACATCGGTCGCGAAATCATCCAGCGGGCCCGCGCCTTCGACGGTCATCTGCACTGAAGGCTGCCCCGGCAGGTTCAGCAGTTTCGAGGCGATGCCTTCGGGGTCTTCGGTCAGGTTCAACAGCAGATCCAGCACGTTTTCCGTGCGGTCGAAATCTGCCTGAATGTCGAATTCACCCTTTTTGCCATCGGTCCGGCGGGCCTGAAAATCGACAATACCGACCGTATCGGTCAGCCGCGCATTGGCGCGAACCGAAAGCTGCGCGGCCTCACCCAAAATGGGCTCGCCCAGATTGATCTCATCTACGGAAAAGTCAGCGATTTCAATGGAAACGGGCAGATCGGGCAAGGCAAAGGGTTTGGCCTCGGCATCGGGCAGATCGACCTCATTGCTGACCGGCAGACGCTCAACATCCAGCCGCCCGGCGGTGAGTTGCTCAACCTCTAGCCGCCCGCGCAGCAGGGCCGAGCGGTTCCAATCCAGCACCACCTCTTCCAGTGTCAGCCAGATGCCATCGTCGTCCGAGATCGTCATCCGATCAAAGGAGGCTGCCGAACTCAGCGCCCCCGAAAACCCGTCGATGCTGACGGTGCGGCCCGCGCCACTCAGCGCATCCTGAATGGTCCGGGTGAGAAAGCCCTTATCATCATCCTGCGCAAAAGCCGGTGTGAGGCAGGCCAGATAGACGAAACTGGCGGTGAGAATCTGCAAAAACTGTCGCATTAAAACGCTTGTCCAATCCCGATATAGACTTGGAAATCTTCATCAACTTCCGGCCCCGACGTGGGCACGGCCACATCCAGACGGATCGGCCCGATGCCCGTGGCATAGCGCAGCCCCAGCCCCGCGCCGGAGTGCCAAGTCCCTGATCCGTCGTAGAATTCTTCTGACCCGATATAGCCCGCATCGGCAAAGCCCACGACGCCGATCTTCTGGGTCAGGGCCACGCGCGCTTCTGCCGAGAGGCCGACAAAGCTGCGCCCGCCCACGGTGTCGCCGCTTGCCAGATCAACCCCCAGCGACTGATAGGGCTGCCCGCGCACGGTGCCGCCCCCGCCAGAGTAAAACAGGTAATCCGCAGGCGCCTCGGAAAGGTCCGGCCCAGCGACGGAGCCAAGCTGCCCCCGGAAGGCCAGTGTCACGGGGCGCTCGGTTCCAAAGCTGCGGTAGTAACGCGCATCAAAATAGGTCCTCAGACCGCTTTCAGACCCCGACAGCGCGACGAAGGGTGTGATATTGGCATCGATGTAATAACCCTCCGTCGCGTCCAGTTCCTTGTCGCGGTAGTCAAACTCGGCTCCCAGCGGCAGGGTCAGCAGGGTGTATTGGTTGGTGCCGAACGCATCTTCTGTCTCGGCCACACGCAGGCCAAGGCCCGCAGAATAGGTGCGGTTTTGGTTAGCGATCCGCTCAATTCCCGCTTCCAGATCCAACTGACGCGAAAAGAAATTCACCTCGTCGAGCTGCTCTAGCGTGGCAAGCGCATAGAAATCGGTATCTTCGTTGAAGGTCGCCGGACGCTCGAACCGAGCGGAGAGCGCATAGTCTTCGCCGCCTGAGTTGCCGCCGATTCCTTCGACCTCAGCCGACAGACGCAGCCGTTCGGCCCCGCCCAGCAGATTGCGATGCAGCCAAAAGGTGCTCAACGTCAGCCCTTCGAGCGAAGACAGTTCCGCGCCAAACCCAAAGCGGCGCTTAGGCGCTTCTGTCACCTGCGCGGCAATGGGCAGCGTGTCATTGGGGCCAATCCGATCTGCTTCGATCAGGGCCACGGCATCAAACGCGCCGGTGCGGCGCAGCCGTTCGGTGGCCAGTTCCAACTCCTCGGGAGAGAAGACCTCCCCCTCCGGCAGCCCCGCGATCTCAATCAGGCGGGCGGTGCGCACGTCTTCGTTGCCGGTCACGGTCAGCGCACCAAAGCGCAGCCTTGGCCCCGGGGCGATCCGCAAGGCAGCGTCGATCTGCCGTTCACGGTGTTTGGCCACAAGATCCTGATCGGCCAATTCCGCCTTTGCGTGGCCCACATCGCGCCAGCCGCTGACCCCGGCCGAGACGGTTTCCTTGAGCACACCAAGGCTCGCAGTTTCGCCGCTGGCGAAACCCTCCGGCAGTTCGGTACCGGGGGCAACGGGCGCGATACGGGCCGCGCCAAAGCGGAACTTTGGCCCCGGGTCTACGGTGATCACGGCGCGGTCAATGCGGCGCGGCGGCTGCACCGGGGGAATCGCGGCGGCATCGACGCCGTCCAATGTGATTTTAAGCGTCGGCCCGAAATACCCATTGTCGTAAAGCAACGCCAAAAGCCTGCCATAGTCCGCCTGCGCTGCGGCGACCAATTCCTGCGGTGTGGCCGGTTCGGCATCCTCATCGGTTTGCTCGGCCAGCAGCGACCCGTCGCGCAGGGTGGCATAAAGCTCTGAATCATCGTCGATACCGGTGATGGCCAGTTCTGCCGCCTGCGCCGCAGCCCCCCCACCAAGAAGAAGTCCAAGGGCGAGACAATACGCCGCCCCTTGAGTCTGCCCTTGTTGCGCCACGCGCTACCCTCCTTGCGTTTCGTCACCCCGGTTTTCGCGCCGGTTTTCCTTAGCCCGCTCAGCACGAGCCTTTTTCTCATCAACCGTTAAACGGCATTGCCGCCTTGGCTGCAAACATTCTGCCGGGGCAATCGCGGTATGAGAGCCCTGTTCGCCCGCCTCGCACAGAAGTGGACCGCAAAATCGGCAAAATACCGCGCAGCAAAGTGTAGTCTGCACGCGACGAGAGACGAGGGCTGAAATGAGTTTTCTTTTTTGGGTGATCCAACCATCGCTTTGCCATTGCAAAGCATGGTGGTGCGGTCGGAGAGACTCGAACTCTCACGGGTGTTACCCCACAGCGACCTCAACGCTGCGCGTCTACCATTCCGCCACGACCGCACGCCATGGTTGGTGGGCGGGGTTTAGCCAAAGACCAAGGGCTTGTGAAGAGGCAATCGGCAAAATTTTTCAGTGAGTTTCAGAAACCGAGTTAAGCCCCTATTTTCCTGGGGCCACTTCGCTGATCACAATCCCTTCAATGCCCTGCAATCTGACACCTCAGACGTTGAAACGTCGCGCCCGGCAAGCCATCTGTGGACCAAGCAACAAGGAACACGCCATGCCCGTAGATACCGCCACGCCCTCAACTGACGCCCCCACCGTGCAGATCGACATCGTGTCGGATGTCATGTGCCCTTGGTGTATCGTTGGCTACAAACAACTCGAACAAGCGCTCGGCGCGGTCGGTGTGGGCGCATATCTGCGCTGGCATCCCTTTGAGTTGAACCCGCAGATGCAAGCCGAAGGCCAAAACATGGCCGAACATCTGGCCGAGAAATACGGCTCAACCCCCGCGCAATCGGTCGAGAATCGCAAGCGGCTGTCCCAAATGGGCAGCGACTTGGGCTTTGCCTTCAACTTTTCTGACGACACGCGGATGCAGAATACATTCGCCGCGCATCAGTTGCTCACTTGGGCGCAGGCCAAGGGGCTGCAACACCCGCTCAAAATGGCGCTCTTCGATGCGCATTTCACGCAAGGGCACAATGTGAATGATCCCGACGTGCTGGCCGATGTCGCGGCCTCCGTCGGGCTGGACCGCAGCGAGGCGCTGGAGGTGCTCAGCAGCGGCAGCTTCGCCGAACAAACCCGCGAAGCGCAGCAATTTTGGACCTCGCGCGGCATTTCCGGCGTGCCGTCGATGATTTTTGAGGGCAAATACCTCGTAACCGGAGCGCAAGGGGCCGACAATTATGCCCAGATGCTCCGCAAGGTTCTGGAAGAACGCGACGCCGCCGCCTGACGCAGAGCCTCTGGCGGTGCGGCGCGGGTCTTGCTAAGGCATCCCTATGGTTGAATGGATCATCAGCGACGGCTTGACCGATTACCGCACCGCCGAGGCGTGGATGGAGGCGCGCGCCACCGCCATCGCCGCGGGCGAAGCCGAGGAATGCATCTGGCTGGTAGAGCACCCCTCGCTCTACACCGCGGGCACCTCGGCGCGTGCCGAAGACCTGACAGAGCCGGACCGCTTTCCCGTCTATCCCACCCGGCGCGGCGGGCAGTACACCTATCACGGACCGGGCCAGCGCGTGGCCTATGTGATGCTGAACGTCGCCGCACGGGGCCGCGATGTCCGCTGTTTCGTGCGCCAGCTTGAAAATTGGGTGATCGCCACATTGGATCAATTCAACCTGCGCGGCGAGGTTCGCCCTGGGCGTGTCGGCGTTTGGGTACAGCGGCCCGAGAAACCCGCCCAGCCCAATGGCAGCCCCGCCGAAGATAAGATCGCCGCGATTGGAATCAGGCTGCGCAAATGGGTCAGCTTCCACGGCATCAGCATCAATGTTGAACCGGAGCTCAGCCATTTTGGCGGCATCGTGCCCTGCGGCATCACGAACCATGGGGTGACCTCACTGGTCGATCTGGGTCTGCCCGTGACGATGGACGATGTCGATCTGGCCCTGCGCGCCACCTTCGATGATGTCTTTGCAAATGACCCCTCCGCCAGCTGCGACATCGCCTCCTGAGAGAGGCAAAGCGCGCGCCAAGCGGCGTTAGAACCCGAATATACGTCGATAGCCGCAGCGGAAAAAATACCCTCCCTGCGACCATCGCGCCCATTGCCCCCGCGAGACGGTCGCTCTAAAACGGGCGCGACACCGCATGTGCCGCCTCTGGCGCCATGTGTCCAATTCATTTGCAGGAGGCACCGCATGGCAGACGCAGCCATTCACGGCCAAGATCATCACGACGACCGGGGGTTCTTTACCCGGTGGTTCATGTCCACAAACCACAAAGACATCGGTATCCTTTATCTGATCGTCTCGGCCTTGGTCGGTCTTATCTCGGTGGCATTCACCGTTTACATGCGCCTTGAGCTCATGAACCCCGGCGTTCAATACATGTGTATGGAAGGCGCGCGTTTCATCGCGGATAGCTCTGCCGCCTGTACGCCCAACGGCCACCTGTGGAACGTGCTGATCACCGGCCACGGCATCCTGATGATGTTCTTCGTCGTGATTCCCGCCCTCTTTGGCGGTTTCGGCAACTACTTCATGCCGCTGCAAATCGGTGCGCCGGATATGGCGTTCCCGCGGATGAACAACCTCAGCTTCTGGCTCTATGTCGCGGGCACCACCCTGGCAGTCTGCTCGCTGCTGACACCGGGTGGCAATGGCCAACTGGGGTCCGGCGTGGGTTGGGTGCTCTACCCGCCGCTCTCCGTGCGCGAAGCAGGCATGTCGATGGACTTCGCGATCTTCGCGGTCCACGTCTCGGGTGCCTCGTCGATCCTCGGCGCGATCAACATGATCACCACCTTCTTGAACATGCGTGCCCCCGGCATGACCCTGTTCAAAGTGCCGCTCTTCGCATGGTCGATCTTCGTTACAAGCTGGCTGATCCTTCTCTCCCTGCCAGTTCTGGCGGGCGCGATCACCATGCTGCTGATGGACCGCAACTTCGGCTTCGCCTTCTTCGATCCTGCAGGCGGTGGTGACCCGATCCTCTACCAGCACATCCTGTGGTTCTTCGGTCACCCGGAAGTTTACATCATCATCTTGCCCGGCTTCGGCATCATCTCCCACGTCATCGCGACCTTCTCGCGCAAACCAGTCTTCGGCTACCTGCCGATGGTCTGGGCGATCATCGCGATTGGCGCTCTGGGCTTCGTCGTTTGGGCGCACCACATGTACACCGTGGGCATGACCCTGAACCAGCAGGCCTACTTCATGCTGGCCACCATGGTCATCGCGGTGCCGACAGGGGTAAAGGTCTTTAGCTGGATCGCCACCATGTGGGGCGGCTCCATCGAGTTCAAAACACCGATGCTCTGGGCCTTTGGCTTCCTGTTCCTCTTCACCGTCGGTGGCGTCACCGGCATCGTGCTGAGCCAGGCTGCCGTGGACCGCGCCTATCACGACACCTACTACGTCGTGGCGCACTTCCACTATGTGATGTCGCTCGGTGCCGTCTTCGCCATCTTCGCAGGCATCTACTTCTACCTGCCCAAGATGACAGGCCGCATGTACCCCGAATGGGCCGGCAAGCTGCACTTCTGGGCGATGTTCATCGGCGCCAACCTGACCTTCTTCCCCCAGCACTTCTTGGGCCGTCAGGGCATGCCACGCCGCTACATCGACTACCCCGAGGCCTTCGCCTACTGGAACCAGTGGTCCTCGATCGGTGCCTTCCTCAGCTTCGCCTCCTTCCTGTTCTTCTTCGGGATCATGGCCTACACGCTGACCCGCGGCGCCCGCTCCACAGCGAACAACCCGTGGAACGAATTTGCGGACACGCTGGAATGGACCCTGCCCAGCCCACCGCCCGAACACACGTTCGAGCAGCTTCCAAAACAGGAAGACTGGGACAAACAGCACAGCCACTAAGCTTTGCCAAAATCATCAAAGGCCCCGCCCCCGCGCGGGGCCTTTTCTTTTTGCCCCTAAAGCCCGCTCACCGCCCCAATCAGCCCTCCACATTAACCCGCACCGCCCCCTCATCTTCATCCTTTTTCAAATACCTCGGGGGTCCGGGGGCGGCGCCCCCGCCCTGCGCAATTTTTTCCACTAAAAACCACATTTCTCTCTTGAAGCCCCCCGCCCCAATGGGTATTTCGCCCTCACCAGACGGTAAGCGGGCGTAGCTCAGGGGTAGAGCATAACCTTGCCAAGGTTAGGGTCGGGCGTTCGAATCGCCTCGCCCGCTCCATCTGGTTTTCACAGGGTCGCATCTTCGGATGCGGCCCTTTGTGCTTTCTGGTCCCTAATTCACGCAGCCCAACAAATCTCGCGCTTTCCCCGCATCACGGTAATTTTCCCCCTTGCAGCCCCCTGCGCGAATGGGTATTCCCCCCTCACCAACCGGATGCGGGCGTAGCTCAGGGGTAGAGCATAACCTTGCCAAGGTTAGGGTCGGGCGTTCGAATCGCCTCGCCCGCTCCAGGTTGATCCTACCACCCCGTAGGAGACGCAAAGCCGCCCCTCGGGGCGGCTTTTGTGTATCTCGCCCCCACATAAAAAAACGCCCCATGACGAACACGGGGCGTAAGGTACGGAACGAGGGACAGTAGGTGGCCGGCAGGCGTTCCGGGCCTGCGGTCACCTTTAAATTTAGGAACCCTTGGCCGTTTTCAAAGGGGCTGGACCCTGTCGCCCCGCCCCCTGCCCGGTTTTGAGCCAGTTCTTGCCGATTCTCAGCCCCCGACCCGGCTGGCATATAGCGCAATCGCCGCGGCGTTAGAGACATTGAGCGACCCAAATCCGCCCGCCGCATCGATCCGCACCAGCGCATCCACGGTCTCGCGGGTCTTCTCCCGCAGCCCCGGACCCTCGGCCCCCAGAACCAGCGCCACAGGGCGGTCACGGCGGCCCTCTACGGCGCCCTCGATGGTCTGTGTGGCCTCTCCATCCAGCCCCAGCACCAGATACCCCATATCCTGCAGGGCGCGGATCGCATCGGCGAGGTTGCGCACCCGCAGATAGGGCTGACGCTCCAACGCGCCGCTGGCGGTCTTGGCCAACGCGCCGGTCTCAGGCGCGGAGTGGTGCTTGGTGCCGATGACCGCCGAAGCGCCCAAGACTTCAGCCGAGCGGAGAATCGCGCCGACGTTATGCGGATCGGTCACCCGGTCGAGCAACAGCAGCCGCGGTGCGGAATCACCGATAGCGACATCCTCCAACCGGCCCCAGTTCAGCGGCTTCACTTCCAGCACTGCACCCTGGTGAACGGAGTTGGGATCGAGCGGCGGACGGAACTTGCGCGGATCGACGACCTGCGGCGTGATTCCCGCCTCTGCGATGGCATCCTCCAACTTGGCTTGGGCATTCGGAGTTACCATCAGCTGCAATTTTTCGCGGTTCGGATTCATCAGCGCATCGCGGACCGCATGGAGACCAAAAAGCCAGACCGTCTGCGCCGCTTCGGCCTTCTTGTCCTGCTCTTTTTGCACGACCCATTTGGGTTTCTTCATCTCTTTATCCTTTCGTGCGATTTCCCCGACTTTTCTCAGGAATTCGCCTTGACGCTTCTTTGGGTCGCTTGTAATCACGCCCCCACGTCAGGTGCAATGCACAGGACAAAGTGGGCGACAGGCCGCAAGGTGTGGCAGGGGACTGTAACTCCCTCGCGGAGACGCACGCCTGGTTCGATTCCAGGGTCGCCCACCACTTTCTCCTTTGTAGATGACCCCGGAACCACGCGAGCGATACGCCCGTGGCCACCGATCGATCCGCCGGATCGATCCTGCGTGCTACAGCCATTTGGCAGGGCCCGCCTGCGGCTCCCTCGCGGAGACGCACGCCTGGTTCGATTCCAGGGTCGCCCACCACTTTCTCCTCCGTAGATGACCGCGGAACCACGCGAGCGATACGCCCGTGGCCACCGATCGATCCCCCGGATCGATCCTGCGTGCTACAGCCATGTGGCAGGGCCCGCCTGCGGCTCCCTCGCGGAGACGCACGCCTGGTTCGAGTCCAGTGTCGCCCACCACTTTCTCCTTCTACGATGACACTGATTTCCGCCACCGCTACGGTCGTGGCGTTGGTTCAATCCTGTACGCGACGGCAACGTACCCGCCTCACGGGATCAGCACATCCCCCCGCGAAAACGCCTCAAGCTCCATGCTGAGATCGTCGTATACCAATTGAACCCGAACCGTCTGAACAGACCCGAGGTCGAATGTCAGATACGGCTGCGGATCGTCATCCAGAATCGCATTGGGCGAAGGCAGCGCCTCGTGGCAGGGGGGCATCGGCCAGTCCTGCATCGGCGCGTCGTTGACCGCGATCGCCATGGCGGCCAGCCCGCATCGCCAGCTCCACAAATGTGTGACATAGACGAGGTCCTGCCCGTCATACTCCCGCACCGCGATCCAACTGCCGCGCGTGGCGTTCAGGATCGGCTTCACCTCCGCGGCGGTTGTGAACCGGCCCGTGGGGGTCTGATCTTCGGCAACCAATCCGGGGGGCACGGCCGCCATGTGGAACGCCCGCGGCGGTTCTGCGGGTGCGAGAGGTGCTGCCGGACTGGCCGGTGCTGCGGGGCGCGCCGGGGCCTGCACCGTCATCGGCGCATCGGGTCGGCCAACCCCGTCCAAAGGCGCGGCTGATCCGCCGAAGCTGATCGCGATCACGGCAAAGACAAAATCGAACATTCCGAACCCTCCTGCAGGCCGCTCAATTTGCTGGCTTTTGCCAAGAGACGCCTGCCCCTATACTGGCTAAAAAACATGAGGCCGCACATAAGTATGACACGCAATTCGCGTTCCCCGCAAATTTTCAACGTCGTCATCGTGGGGCAACAGGGCCGGCTGGCATATGAGGCGCTACTCTTTGCCGCCTCTCTGCGCCATTCCTGCCCGCAGTTCCAAGGCCGCCTGCTGATCGCCGAGCCGCAGCCCGGACCGCTTTGGGACAACGACCCGCGCATCACCGATACCGCGCTGCGTGAGGCGCTGAGCGACCTTGGGGCAGAGTTCATCCCCTTCGAGAGCCAGCATTTCGGCAGCGCCTACCCCTATGGCAACAAAATCGAGATGCTCAGCGCCCTGCCCGCGGGTGAACCCTTTGTTTTCTTTGACACAGATACGCTGATCACTGGCGATCTGGCGGCCGTGCCTTTTGATTTCAACCGGCCATCGGCCTCCCTGCGGCGCGAAGGGACATGGCCTGAGCCGCAGCTTTACGGGCCGGGCTATACCGCGCTTTGGAAGTCGCTTTACGACAAGTTCGACCTCGACTTCGCCAGCAGCCTCGACCTGAGCCAGCCGGACGAATATTGGCGCCGTTATCTCTATTTTAACGCCGGGTTCTTCTACTACCGCTGCCCGCACGAATTTGGCGCGCTGTTTTTGCGCTATGCGCTGGCGGTACGGGATGATCCTCCTGTGGAACTCTGCGCGCAGAGCTTCGACCCATGGCTCGACCAGATCGTGCTGCCGCTGGTGATCCACGCCCTCGGCGGCGGGCGGGATGCCCTGCCCTCCGGCTTGCTGGATGGCTCGGTGACTTGCCACTACCGTTTTCTGCCGCTGCTCTATGCCCGCGAAAGCGACCATGCGATTGAGGTTCTAGAGACCATCACCGCCCCCAACCAGATGAAAAAGCTGCTCAAGCAGCGCGATGCGTTCAAGCGGATGGTCTATCAGGGGCGCGGCGCCAAGGTGCGCGCGCTCTTTGATCAAGACAACCTGCCGCGCCGCGAACAGGCGATCCGCAACCGGATCAAATCCAACGGTTTTTGGATGCGCTGAGCGATCCGTCCCCCGTTGTCTGAACGGTTCTTTGCGCCTAGGCTGCGCGAAATCCATTTTTCTGAGAGGACAGACCAATGGCCGATAGCCCCAAACATCAATTTGATACGTTGCAGATTCACGCAGGCGCCACGCCCGACCCGGCCACCGGTGCGCGACAAACGCCGATCTACCAGACCACGGCCTATGTCTTTCGCGATGCCGACCACGCGGCGGCTCTCTTTAACCTGCAAGAGGTGGGTTACATCTATTCGCGCCTGACCAATCCCACCAACGCCGTCCTGCAAGAGCGGATTGCCACGCTCGAAGGCGGTGTGGGGGCGGTCTGCTGCTCCTCGGGTCACGCGGCGCAGATCATGGCGCTGTTCCCGTTGATGGGGCCGGGCAAGAATATCGTCGCCTCCACCCGTCTTTATGGCGGCACGGTCACGCAGTTCAGCCATACGATCAAACGCTTTGGCTGGTCCTGCAAGTTTGTCGACTTCGACGATCCGCAAGCCGTCGCCGATGCGATCGACGACGACACCCGCGCGGTCTTTGGTGAGGCCATCGCCAACCCCGGCGGCTATATCATGGATGTGCGCGCCATCGCCGATGTGGCCGATGCGGCGGGCATTCCGCTGATCATCGACAACACCAGCGCCACGCCCTACCTCTGCCGCCCGATTGAACACGGCGCGACGCTGGTGGTGCATTCGACCACAAAATACCTCACCGGGAACGGCACCGTCATGGGCGGCTGCGTCGTGGATTCGGGCAAGTTCGACTGGTCCGCTAATGACAAGTTTCCCTCGCTTAGCCAGCCTGAGGAAGCCTATCACGGGATGAAGTTCCACGAGACCTTCGGCGCTATGGCCTTCACCTTCCACGGCATCGCCATCGGGCTGCGCGATCTGGGCATGACGATGAACCCACAGGCGGCGCATTACACGCTGATGGGGATCGAAACCCTGTCACTGCGGATGGACCGCCATGTGCAGAACGCGGTGAAGGTTGCCGAATGGCTCGAACAGGACGACCGCGTTGATTACGTCACCTACGCCGGGCTGAAGTCATCGCCCTATCACGAGCGGATGCAAAAGGTCTGTCCCAAGGGCGCGGGCGGGCTTTTCACCTTTGCGGTCAAAGGCGGTTATGACGCCTGTGTGAAACTGGTGAACAGCCTCGAGATCTTTAGCCATGTGGCGAACTTGGGCGATACGCGCTCGCTGATCATCCACTCGGCATCGACCACCCACCGACAGCTGACGCAAGAGCAGCAAGAAGCGGCAGGGGCCGGGCCGGGCGTGGTGCGCATCTCAATCGGGACAGAAGACGCCGACGATCTGATCGCCGATCTCGATCAAGCGCTGACCAAAGCGACCAGCTAAACCTTCGCCCCCGCCGATCACCTCGGCGGGGGAACTTTCATCCAAGGCGGCTTACTGCCCCGGCGCAATCGCGAAGGTCATGGAGACCTCGGCCTGCAGCTCGACCTCGCCTTCGGCCACGGCGCTGTCCATCGCCATGCCCATGCGGGCGGCCTCGAACATCTTGGGCTGGGAATGCGAATTCTCGGTCATGCGGATCAGCGTGCCCAGCTTCACCCCCGCGGCATCGGCCAGTTGTCGGGCGCGTTCGGTAGCATCGGCAACTGCGGCTTTGCGCGCTTCGGCCAGCGCGTCTTTCGGATCTTGAAGACCAAATTCCAAACCGTTGAAATCATTCGCACCTTCGTCGATCACCGCGTCCATCATCGCGCCGAGACGGTCCAGATCGCGGACCTTTACGGTCACCGAATTACCCGCCTGATAGCCGGTGATGCGCGGCGGCGTGCCATTTTCGACGGGGCGGCGGTCATGCACGGGGCGGAGGTAGAAGCGGCTGGTCTGACGGTCCTTCGCCGCGATGCCCTGCGCGTCAAGCTGGGTCAGGATCGCAGATACCGCTTCGGTCACCTTGTCCATCGCGGCTTTGGCGGTCTCGGCCTCTTCGGTCACGCCCAGCGTGATCGTCGCCATGTCGGGCGCGGCGGCGATGCTGCCTTGGCCGGTGACGATAATCCCCTCTTCCGGTCCCTCCTGGGCCGAGACCAGCCCCGCCCCCGCCATCCACGCCAGTGCCACCCAATTCATCAGTCGCATGTTCGTTCCTTTCCGTGCATCAATGCGCCGCCATTTGCCCATTGCGGGCCCCCGCTGACAAGCACCTGCGCGGCGCGCACCCTTCCCTTGGGCGAACTCCTGCTCTATCCTTCGCGAAGACTGCGGCGCGTCTGTAAGTGCGCCCGACCCCATGCTAAAGTCGACCCCGATGAAGCCGAATTTTACCCTCTCCCTGTCGTTCGACGGCATTCGTTTGCTCCACCGCACATCAGGCGGCTGGCAGCTTGTTGGTGAAGTGGCGCTCGACAGCGCCGATCTGGCGGCGGAACTGGCGGTCTTGCGCAAAACCGCCACAGCGTTGGAGCCCGGCGGGCTGCGCAGCCTGCTGCTGATCCCGGATGCGCAGATCAAATACCTTGCCATCGACACCGCCGGAATGGACACCGCCGCCCGCCGTGCCACAGCGGCGGAGGCGCTTGAGGGGGCAACGCCCTATCCGGTGGCTGATCTGGTGTTCGACGTCCACGCCGATGGCGCGCAAAGCCATGTGGCCGCCGTGGCCCGCGAAACCTTGGAAGAGGCCGAAGCCTTTGCGGTGGAGCACCGTTTCCACCCTGTCAGCTTTGCCGCCGCCCCTGCCGCCGAGGCGTTTGTAGGTGTGCCGCATTTCGGCATGACCCAAGCCGCATCGGCGCTTTTGGACCCCGGCGAAACCGTGACCCCCGAAGCGGAACCCATCGTGATCTCCGGCGTGATGAGCGCGCCTGCGGGGCCGATCGTCGACACGGATGAGACAACGCCCGTGGCCGACACACCGGTGGCCAACACACCGGTGGCCGATACGCCCGTGGCTGACACACCCGTAGCGGAACCTGATCTCGTCGCTACGCCCGAAGAGACACCGCTGCCGGCAGAGGAAAACCTGCCCGAGTTGGCCACCCCTGAGGAATCGCCGGAAACACCCCCGGCGGCGTTGGAGCCGACCCCCAAAGAGACGCCCCCGCTCCTTGAGGAAAACCTGGCCGCGCTGGACGCGGCAATGGTCCCTGCGGCAAAGGAAACAGAAGCGTCAGCCCCCGCGGCGGAAGCAGAACTGGCCCCCACGCCAAAAGAAACGCCACCGCCCCTGAAAGAGGACCTGCCCGCGC
>NZ_LWER01000344.1:0-222 GCF_001634775.1 Sulfitobacter sp. HI0027 | reverse complement strand
CGCACCAAATGCGCGTCCTAAAAGACATAGAACAGGCTGAGCGCGACACCCTGATGCAATTTATCGGGAGGGCGGCATGACCTACTACACCCGCCAACCGTTCCAGAAGGCCGCGTCAGGCGCTGAGATCGAGCGCTTGCTGCATCACCTGCCGACCGTTGCACAATGGTCTGAGGAAACATGGGCCAAAGGCTTCGCGCTGTCTGTTTTGAAGCAGTCACG
>NZ_LWER01000343.1:0-268 GCF_001634775.1 Sulfitobacter sp. HI0027 | reverse complement strand
ACGGTGTGCGCTATGAGGATGCCGCGCGGATCGAACGGCTTTCATATGCTGATGCGTCCATGCAGTTGAAGGATGGCCATCTGGATGTATTCACGGGAATTATTTCCGTACCATCCGGTGCCATCGCCGAGGCGGCCTTGGGCAATGGTGTCCGCATGATCCCGGTAGATGATGATACGATCGCCAAGCTGCAGGAGCAGAACGATGGCTACATCTCGGTCATCATTCCGGGCGGCACCTATAACGGTCAGGATACAGATGTTCAGGC
>NZ_LWER01000342.1:0-234 GCF_001634775.1 Sulfitobacter sp. HI0027 | reverse complement strand
GATAATGAGGCCAAACACCCAAGGCGCGGCCCACGATGGCAAAGGCACGTTATCGAATACCCAAGCAGCAACCTTTCCCTACATTACCCGCGTTCCTACTTTGGGTCGCCGGCAAGGCCGGTGGCCATTGCAGCATCCAGGCTATCGCGTGGTAAGTTTAGCGCCGCCTTTCTGCTGAAGTTTAACGGCCATTGGAATAGAAAGACTTAACCTATATTAACGAAACATAGTGCT
>NZ_LWER01000341.1:0-331 GCF_001634775.1 Sulfitobacter sp. HI0027 | reverse complement strand
AGAACTGGTCTGAGAACGACGGCGACAGAACTTATCCCGAAGCCTATTTCTATGCTCAGCATCCATTTGGAAGCCAGCGCATGTGGAGCACTGACACAATCGCCAACAACTCAGGCTACCGCTTTGCGGACCGGGCCAGTGAAGAGCGTCTCGATTGGCCCGAAGTCTGGGCGGAAATGTCACCTTATTACTATGGCTACAACATGTACGGGCGGCGCTTCGATAACTATTGGAGTTACCGCGCGGCGCTTTATCGCGACTATGTTCAGTGGACGGTTGATGCTACGGAAAAAGACCGACGCCTCCGCCAAATTTGCGGCGTGGCTAATGC
>NZ_LWER01000340.1:0-10883 GCF_001634775.1 Sulfitobacter sp. HI0027 | reverse complement strand
ATGGCGGCTTGCAGCATGGTCCGTTCGGGGCTGTACCAGAAGCCGTTGTAGATCAGTTCGGCGTATTTCGGCATCAGCTCGTCTTTGAGGTGCATGGCGCCGCGGTCGAGGGTGATGGATTCGATGCCGCGGTGGGCTTCGAGCAGCAGGGTGCCACCGGGGGTTTCGTAGATTCCGCGGGATTTCATGCCGACGAAGCGGCCTTCGACGAGGTCGAGACGGCCACAGCCGTGTTTGCCGCCGAGCTCGTTCAATTTGGTGAGGATCGTGGCGGGGGACATGGCTTCGCCGTTGATGCTGACGGCATCGCCGCGCTCAAAGCCGATTTCGACGTATTCGGGCGTGTCCGGCGCGTCTTCGGGGTTCACCGTGCGCTGGTAGACATAGTCGGGCGCGTCGATGGCTGGGTCTTCGAGGACTTTGCCTTCGGAAGAGGTGTGCAGCAGATTGGCATCGACGGAGAAGGGGGCTTCGCCGCGTTTGTCTTTTGCGACGGGGATTTGGTGCGCTTCGGCAAATTCCAAGAGTTTGGTGCGGCTCGATAGATCCCATTCGCGCCAAGGGGCGATGACTTTGATGTCGGGGTTGAGCGCGTAGGCGGCCAGCTCAAAGCGGACCTGATCGTTGCCTTTGCCGGTTGCACCGTGGGCCACGGCATCGGCACCGGTTTCTTCGGCGATTTCCACGAGGCGTTTGGAGATCAGCGGGCGGGCGATGGAGGTGCCCAAGAGATACAGACCTTCATAGACCGCGTTGGCGCGGAACATCGGGAAGACGAAGTCGCGGACGAATTCCTCGCGCACGTCTTCGATGTAGATGTTCTCTGGCGCGATGCCCATCATCTCGGCCTTTTTGCGGGCCGGTTCAAGCTCTTCACCTTGGCCGAGGTCGGCGGTGAAGGTCACCACCTCGCAGCCATATTCGGTTTGCAGCCATTTCAGGATGATCGAGGTATCGAGGCCGCCGGAATAGGCAAGCACGACTTTCTTAGGCGCGGACATGACGGGGTTCCTTTCAAGTTCGCCCTGCGAGGTAGCGGTTTTCGCGGGCGCGGGCAAGATTGAAGCCTGCGTTGACCTATGCAGGCTGCGCGCCTATCGACGAATGGCAGCAAGGAGAGCACAGATGGCGGATGAATTTGCACAGAAAGCACAGGCGGCGGCAGAGGCGCTGCGGGCATTGTTCCCGGCGACACCGCTGCTCCGCAATGAGCATCTGTCGGACCGCTTTGGCGCGGATATCTGGCTGAAGCGCGAGGATTTAAGCCCGGTGCGCTCTTACAAGCTGCGCGGAGCGTTCAATGCGATGCGCAAAGTGATCCCGGGGCAGGGGTTGTTTGTCTGTGCCTCGGCGGGGAACCATGCGCAGGGGGTGGCTTTTGCCTGCAGCCATTTCGGGGCGCGCGGCGTGATTTTCATGCCGGTGACCACACCGCAGCAGAAGGTGCAAAAGACCCGGATGTTCGGCGGTGAGAATGTCGAGATTCGGCTGGTGGGGGATTATTTCGATGCCACCTTGGCGGCAGCACAGAGTTTTTGCCGGGACGAGGGCGCGCATTTCCTGTCGCCTTTTGACGATGATGACGTGATTGAGGGGCAAGCTTCTGTTGCTGTGGAGATTGCCGCGCAATTGGGCCGGGTGCCGGATCGGGTGATCTTGCCCGTAGGCGGCGGCGGGCTGTCTTCGGGGGTGGTCAGTTATTTTGGGGACGCCTGCGACTATACATTCGTCGAACCCGCAGGGGCACCGAGCCTTGCGCGGGCGTTGGAGGCCGGGGCGCCGGTCGATGTCTCTCCGATCGATAACTTTGTGGATGGCGCTGCGGTGGCCAAGATCGGCGCGCGGACCTTTGAGCGTTTGCGCGGGGTGAACCCGGCGGATGTGGTGCATCTGCCGGAGGACCGGATTTGCGTGACGATCAACGAGATGTTGAATGTCGAAGGCATCGTTTTAGAGCCAGCAGGCGCGCTGTCGATAGATGCGCTGGGCGAGGTGGCCGATCAGATTGTCGGCAAGACGGTGGTCTGTGTGGCTTCGGGCGGCAATTTCGATTTCGAGCGTTTGCCAGAGGTCAAAGAGCGGGCGCAGCGTTATTCGGGCGTGAAGAAGTATTTCATCCTGCGCATGCCGCAGCGGCCGGGGGCGTTGAAGGAGTTTCTGATGCTGCTTGGCCCGGAGGATGACATCTGCCGGTTTGAGTATTTGAAGAAGTCGGCGCGAAATTTCGGCTCTGTCCTCATTGGGATCGAGACGCGGCGACCTGAGAATTTTAAGCCCTTCCTTGAACAGCTGGGGCAATCCGGCTTTACCTATACGGATATCACCAACGACGAGACCTTGGCGCAGTTCGTGCTGTAGGCGCGCCCGACGCGGCGGATTTACAGAAGAATTCACGTTTCGGTAAGCCATCGCTGTTTAGATCAGCAGGCCTGTCAGGATCGTGTCGCATGAAATTGGATATCCCCAGCCTCTCTGAAGCGGTGGCGACGCCTGCTGTGTCGCCATTGATTTTGGTGGTTGAGGGGGATGAAACCCATCGGGGTTTTCTCTCGGCGTCTCTGAGGGCATGGGGGTATGAGGTGATCTCTGCCGCGTCGGGTGCTGTGGCTCTGACCCTTTGCGAGCGCCGTTTGCCTGATATTGTGCTCTGCAGTTGGACGATGACGGGGCTGTCGGGGCTCGACGTCTGCCGGACTTTCCGAAGCCTGTCGGAAGAGCGTCGTGGCTATTTCATTCTGCTCACCGACAGGCCTGAAGGTGGCGCGGTGACCCGCGCCCTTGATGCGGGGGCTGATGATGTGTTGATCCGGCCAATCGGTCCGCCGGACCTGCGCGCCCGGGTCATGGCTGGGGAGCGTTTTCTGGTCATGCAGCGTGAGCTGACGCAGAAAAACAAGCTGATCACCGAAACATTGGATGTTCTTCGGCAGGTGCATGCGCTGATCGACAAGGATTTGATTGAGGCCAAGAAATTCCAGCAATCGCTGCTCCGCGAACGCTATCGCGCCATGGAGGGGGGCAATCTGTCGATGATGCTGCGCTCTGCCGGGCATGTTGGCGGCGATTTGGTGGGGTATTTCCCTGTGCGACCGGGGGTCGTGGGGCTTTTCGGTTTGGATGTGTCGGGCCATGGCATCAGCTCGGCCCTAATGACGGCGCGGCTGGCCGGATATCTGTCGGCGTCGACGCCGGACCAGAACCTTGCGCTCACGCTATTGCCCGGGGGCAGCTATGCGGCGCGCCCCCCGGGGGAGGTGATCGAAGAGCTTAACGATCTTGTTCTTCATGAGATGGAGACGGAGCATTATTTTACGCTAATGCTGGCGATTGCCGACCTCACCACCGGGGAGGTCACAGTTGCGCAGGCAGGGCACCCGCATCCCGCTTTGCTGCGCGGCGATGGGCAGGTCGAACAGCCGGGCACCGGGGGCTTTCCTGTTGGCTTGCTCGCCGGGGTGGGGTTTGAGGAATATAAGCTTCAGATGGCGCCGGGGGACAGGCTGTTGATTCTATCGGATGGGGTGACGGAATGCCCCGATCCGGGCGGAGAGATGTTGGGCGAAGAGGGTTTGGCAGGGATGCTGGGTGAATTGCGCCGGTTCAGCGGTCCGGCGCTTCTCAGCGCGCTGGTTTGGAAGCTTTCCGAATTCGCGGGCAGCCGTGATTTCCCCGATGATGTGTCAGGGATATTGCTTGAGTATCAGGGCAACGTTTAGCGCAGGTGGCGTTGCAGAAACAGGCGGTCGCCTTCGTTTGCGAGGGTCGCCAATGCTTCGCTGGCCGATAGCACCAAAGTGGCGTGATGTGGTTCTGTCGGCGCGGCGATCTGGCGCACGGGATGCGCGACGTAGATATGGCAGATCTTTTGCGCCCAGAGGTCGTAATCCTTCATATAGGTAAAGCGACGGAACGCGCCCAATCGGCGCGGGCGGGCAATGCGCCAGCCGGTTTCCTCCAGCACTTCGCGGTGGAGTGCTTGGAGCGGGGATTCTCCCGCTTCGATACCGCCGCCGGGCAATTGCACCTCGGCGTCTTGGACCATTTCCAGCGTCATCAGAAAGCGGCGTTGCAGCGGGAGAATGGCATAGACCCCGGGCCGCGGTGTGTAGCTTTGGCCGGGCTGTGGTGTCTCACCTGTACGTCGGATCATCTGCTGCCCCTTTTTCCATGGGTTGCTGCGCCTATATAGACGCGGTATGCCAAGCGGCCCCCGATAAGGAAACCCGATGACCCAAGGAACTAAAATCGCGTGGGACGATACCGTTCTGCCCTTTCAGCTTGATGATGTCGACATGCGCGGCCGCGTGGCGCGGCTTGATGGCGTGTTGGAAGGCATCCTGAAGCAGCACGACTATCCGCCGCAGGTCGAAGCCTTGGTGGCCGAGATGGCGTTGTTGACCGCATTGATCGGTCAGACGATCAAACTGCGTTGGAAACTGTCGCTACAGGTGCAATCCAAAGGCGCCGTTCGGATGATCGCGACCGATTACTACGGCCCCGAAAAGGAAGGCGAGCCTGCGCGCATCCGCGCCTATGCCAGCTATGATGCGGATCGGCTGACCGATGACGCCCCGTTTGAACAGATCGGCGAAGGCTATTTCGCGATCATGATCGACCAAGGCAAAGGCATGACCCCCTATCAGGGCATCACGCCGCTGGCCGGTGGGTCTTTGGCTGCCTGTGCGGAAGCCTATTTCGCCCAGTCCGAGCAGTTGCCGACCCGCTTTTCGCTGAGCTTTGGCAAATCGTCGGGCCCCGGCGAGCCAGAGCATTGGCGTGCTGGTGGCATCATGTTGCAGCATATGCCCAAAGCCTCGCCACTATCAGCGTCGGGCGAAGGGACGGGTGAGGTCCTCAAAGCCGATGATTTGGTCGAAGGCGACGAGGCCGAGAATTGGAACCGCGTGAACATCCTGCTCGGCACGGTTGAGGATCTGGAGCTGATCGGCCCCAGCGTGCCGCCGACCGATCTTCTGTTGCGATTGTTTCACGAGGAACAACCGCGGGTCTATGATCCTCAGCCGGTGCGTTTCGGCTGCACCTGTTCCGAAGACCGCGTGCGTCAAAGCCTTTCGATCTACTCGGCCCGCGATATCGAAAAGATGACCACGGACGAAGGGCGGGTGACCGCAGACTGCCAGTTCTGCGGCGCGCATTATGACCTTGATCCGGCCACGGTCGGTTTCGACGCCAAGGCCTAGGGTGAGCGACCGGTTCCAGTCCTTTCGCGAGGCGCTTGCCCAGACTGGGGTGGAATCCTCCGATTTCGATCTGAACCCGGAGGTCACCCTGCCCGAGGGGCGCAGTCTGCGGCCTGCGGGTGTGCTCGCCCCGGTGGTGGATACCGGAACGCGGCTGGAACTGATCCTGACCAAGCGGTCTTCGGCGCTGAAACATCACCCCGGGCAGATTGCCTTTCCGGGGGGTAAACAAGACGGCGGCGATGCGGATGTCATCGCCGCCGCCCTGCGCGAAGCGCGCGAAGAGATCGGCCTGCCGAGCGACATCGTGGATGTCTTGGGCGTTCTTCCGGCCCATGAGACGGTCACCGGCTTTAGCGTGACCCCCGTGATCGGCTATGTAACGCGCGATTTCACCGTGGTGCCAGAACCCGGCGAGGTCGAAGAGGTGTTTCGCGTGCCGCTCGACCATGTGCTGAACCCCAGCAACTACCTTGTGCATTCCCGGCGTTGGCGGGGCCAGCGGCGGTATTATTACGCTGTTCCCTATGGCCCCTATTACATCTGGGGCGCGACCGCGCGTATGTTGCGGGCATGGGCGACCCGCATGAACACATGATTCCAACCACGACACGCTGGCTACATGACGCAGACGCACAGCAGGTTTGCCGCGTGGTGCAGGATGGCGGGCACCGTATCTATTTCGTCGGCGGTTGCGTGCGCGATGCGCTACTGGGCCTGCCGGACAGTGATGTGGACCTCTCCACCGATGCGACACCTGAAGCGGTGATGGCGCTGGCCAAGGCCGCCGGGGTCAAGGCCGTGCCGACAGGGATCGACCATGGCACGGTAACGCTTGTGTCGGGCGGCAAACCGTTTGAGATCACCACCTTTCGGCGCGATGTGGAAACCGATGGCCGCCGGGCTGTCGTGGCCTTTTCCACCGATATCGCCGAAGATGCCCGCCGCCGTGATTTCACGATGAACGCGCTCTATGCCACGCCCGAGGGCCGTGTGATTGACCCGTTGGGCGGCCTGCCTGACCTGTACGCGCGACGGCTGCGTTTTATCGAGGATGCAGGTCAGCGTATCCGCGAGGATTACCTGCGCACCCTGCGCTATTTTCGCTTCATGGCGTGGTATGGCGACCCGGAGGCGGGGCCGGAGCCGGAGGCGCTGGATGCCATCGCGTCGAATTTGGATGGGTTAGAAACGCTTTCGGCAGAGCGTGTCGGGCAGGAGTTCAAAAAGCTGCTCCGCGCGCCGGATCCCGCCCCCGCCTTGGCGTTGATGCGGCAAACCGGTGCCTTGCCGGTGCTTTTGCCGGGGAGTGATGACCGCTGGCTATCCATGCTGGTTCATTTTGAACAAATGCTGGGGCTTGAGTCTGACTGGCTGGTTCGGCTGGCCGCGCTGGGCGGGGAAGCCTTGGCGGATCGTCTGCGGTTGAGCAAGGCAGAGGCCAAGCGTCTGACGTTGCTGCAAGAGCAAGGCTTTGCCGGGCCACCGCTGGCCGAACTTGCCTATCGTCATGGGGCAGGGATCGCCCGTGGCGCTGCATTGCTACGCGGCGCTATGGCAGAACAGATGCCCGAAACCACCGTGTTAGAGACAATTTCAAGCGCCGCCACTGCCCGTTTTCCGGTAATGGCCAAAGACCTGATGCCAGCGTTCAAAGGCCCGGCCTTAGGGCAAGAGCTTGCCCGGCTGGAGCAAATCTGGATCAACTCCGGCTTCACCCAGACCCGCGCGGAGTTGCTGCGAAAGTCCAGCTAGGTCGACATCGCGCGGAAATTCGGCTATCCAAACCGCATTACAAGGGAGATGGGCGAGATGTACCGCGGGATCTGGTTTAGCTAAGCTGGCATAACCATTGCCCCTTTGCGGCTTTGCCATCGGGCATCGCCGATCATTTTGCCGTTTATTTCCAAGGCCTCCCCATGTTCCGATTTTTCGAAAACCTCGTAGATCCCTATGTTGCCTATCGCGAAAAGGATCACCCGCCGCAGGGGCTTTGGCCCTTTTTGCGGGACTATGCGCAGCCGTTTAAAAAGGTCTTTGTCCTCGCCGGGGTGATGGCGATCCTTGTCGCGGCGATTGAGATCGGTTTGATCTACTATATGGGCCGTATCGTTGACCTGCTCGGCAGCGACCCTGCGCGGATGTGGGAGGACTATGGCACCGAACTGACCCTCGTGGCCCTTGCCGTGCTGTTCCTGCGGCCCTTGGTGCAGGCGGTCGACGTGATGCTTCTCAACAATGCGATCCTGCCGAACTTTGGCACCCTGATCCGCTGGCGGGCGCATCGGCATGTGTTGCGGCAATCCGTCGGCTGGTTCGAGAATGATTTCGCCGGGCGTATCGCCAACCGGATCATGCAGACACCCCCGGCAGCGGGGGAGGTGATCTTTCAGGTTTTTGACGCGATCTCTTATTCGCTGGCCTATATGATCGGCGCGGCGATCCTGTTGTCCACCTCTGATATTCGCTTGTTAGTGCCGCTTTTGGGGTGGTTTATCCTCTACGCTGGCTTGGTGGCATGGACGATCAAACGGGTCGGGCCTGCGTCCAAGGCGGCGTCGGACGCGCGGTCTCAGGTGACGGGGCGCGTGGTGGATGCCTATACGAATATCCATTCGGTCAAGATGTTCGCGCATCATGATCTAGAGGTCAACTTTGCCGGAGAGGCCATCGAAGAGGCGCGGCGTACCTTTCAGGGCGAGATGCGGATTTTCAGCATCATGGATGTGGTGCTGACCCTTCTTAATGGCATGTTGATCGTGGGTATTGTCGGCTGGGGGCTGGTGCTTTGGATGGCGGGCGAAGCGAGCGTCGGCGTCGTGGCCGCTGCCGCCGCGCTGGCGCTGCGGCTCAACTCAATGACCGGCTGGATCATGTGGGCTCTGTCGAGCTTCTTCCGCGAACTGGGTGTTGTGGCCGAGGGGATGGAGACCATTGCCCAGCCCCTCGCCCTGACCGACCGACACGATGCGCCCCCCTTGAAGCTGACCGAAGGCCGGATTGAGATTGCAGGGCTAAGCCATCATTACGGGCGCGAAAGCGGCGGGATCCAAGGTATCGATATCACCGTACAACCGGGCGAGAAGATTGGCCTTGTTGGCCGCTCCGGCGCGGGGAAATCGACCCTCGTGAAGCTGATGCTGCGGTTCTATGACGCCGAGGCGGGGCAGATCCGGATCGACGGGCAGGACATTGCACAGGTGCGGCAAGACAGTCTTCGGCGGCACATCGGTGTTGTGCAGCAGGATTCCTCGCTGCTTCATCGTTCCGTGCGCGAGAATATCCTCTACGGCCGCCCCGATGCCAGCGAGGCCGAGATGATCGCGGCGGCGAAACAGGCGCAGGCGCATGAGTTCATTCTTGATCTGACAGATCCGGAGGGGCGCTCGGGCTATGATGCGCGTGTCGGCGAACGGGGTGTGAAACTCTCCGGCGGGCAGCGTCAGCGCATCACGCTGGCGCGGGTGATCCTTAAGGATGCGCCGATCTTGATGCTGGATGAGGCGACCAGCGCGCTCGACAGTGAGGTGGAGGCGGTCATTCAAGAAACGCTCTATGACATGATGGCGGGCAAAACGGTCATCGCCATTGCGCACCGCCTGTCCACAATTGCCGAGATGGATCGAATTCTGGTTCTGGATCAGGGCCGTATCGTTGAAGAAGGCACCCATGACGCGCTTTTGCAGAAAGCTGGCCTATATGCAGCCTTCTGGCACCGTCAGTCGGGCGGTTTTCTCGCATTGGATGACAAGTCGTGAGCATTTCGAACTGGATCAACCCGTTTCACCCCGCCGATGGCCCGCCGCCGCAAACGCTGGGGGCTTTCATGCGCTGGTGCCTGTCGGGCGCTTGGCCGGTGCTCTGGCTCGCGGCCTTTCTGTCGGCAGCCGCCGGCGCGATGGAGGCGGGCACGGCGTGGATTTTGGGCAAGGTCATCGATGCCACGGTCAGCGCGGGCCCCGAGCGGTTTTTCGAAGGCAGCAGTCTGGTGCTGGTGCTGGGCGCGGTGGCGTTCTTTTTGGTGGCGCGGCCTGTGCTGTTCGGCCTGTCCTCGGCCTCGAACGCGATCATGGTGCAGCCCAATGTCAACCCGCTGGTGCTGTCGCGTTTGCACCGCTGGACGCTGGGGCAGAACGTAAATTTTTTTGACGAAGACTTCGCCGGGCGCATCGCGCAAAAGCAGATGCAGGCCGCGCGGGCGGTGACAGATGTGGCGGCTGAGGTGATCAACGTGGTGGCTTTTGCGCTGGCGTCCCTCGTGGGGTCGGTGGCGCTGCTTCTGGCGATCGATTGGCGCGTGGCGGTTGGGTTTTCGGTCTGGCTGGTCATGTATCTAGCGCTGATCAACTGGTTCTTGCCGCGCGTGCGCAAGCGGGCGGCGGGCCGTGCCGGGGCGCGGGCGTTGGTGTCGGGGCAGGTGGTGGATACGATCACCAATATCAAAACGGTGAAACTCTTTGCCCATGCCGATCACGAGGACCGCGCAGCACTTTCCGCGATGCAAAGCTTTCGTGCCCGGGCGTTGGAGTTTGGCTATCTCGCCGCCGGGTTCCGTTTGGCGCTGATGAGCCTTGCCGGGCTTTTGCCGGTCTTGCTAATGGGCGGGACAATCCTACTGTGGCAGCGCGGCATGGCGAGCGAGGGGGATATCGTGGCCTCGGGTGCCATCGCGATCCGTATCGCGCAGATGACCGGCTGGGTGTCTTTCACGCTGATGGCGATCTATTCCAACATTGGTGAGGTCGAAGACGGCATGCGCACTTTGACGCCGCGCGTGCGGTTGGACGATGGGCCTGATGCGCAGGAATTGGTCGTGGAGGCCGGGCAGATCGAACTGCGCGACCTCGGCTTTGCCTATGGCCGCCAGACGGGTGGGATCGATCAGATTTCGCTTACCATCAAACCGGGCGAGAAGCTGGGGATCGTTGGTGCCTCGGGGGCAGGGAAATCGACCCTCGTTGCGCTGCTTTTACGGCTCTATGAACCGGAACAGGGCAAGATCGTGATTGACGGAATGGATACATCGGAAGTCACGCAAGAGAGCTTGCGGCGCAATATCGGCATGGTCACGCAAGAAACCGCGATGTTCAACCGCTCCGCGCGGGACAACATCCTTTACGGGCGGCCCGATGCGACCGAGGCCGAGGTTATCGCGGCGGCCGAACGTGCCGAAGCGCATGAATTCATTCAGGAACTCGAGGATCACAAAGGCCGCCGCGGCTATGACGCGCATCTGGGGGAGCGTGGGGTGAAGCTTTCGGGCGGGCAGCGTCAGCGTATCGCCTTGGCCCGCGCCATTTTGAAAGACGCGCCCATTCTGGTGCTGGATGAGGCGACAAGCGCGCTTGATAGCGAGGTGGAGGCCGCCATTCAGCAGATGGAGTGGTTGCCGCCCTCCCCAGACGGCATCGCAATGTGCCAAGGTCGTGGTGTTGAAAGCCACACAAAGAGGAGGACGGCGAGATGAAGGATATGATGATCGGGGTCGATCTGGCAAAGAATGTTTTTCAAGTTCATGGGGCGCTGCACACGGGGGAGATTCAGTTTCGCAAGAAGCTGACGCGAACGCAGTTTCCCGTGTTCATGGCTAAGCAGGAGCCAAGCTTGGTTATCCTCGAGGCATGTGGCAGCGCACATTATTGGGCGCGCGAGATGGAAGCGCTTGGACATGAGGTAAAACTC
>NZ_LWER01000339.1:0-60052 GCF_001634775.1 Sulfitobacter sp. HI0027 | reverse complement strand
ATGGTCAGCCCAACGGGCGCAATCCCTTTGATCCCGACCCAACGCAGGTCCGGCGCAGCCTTGTCGCAAGGCTGCGCGCGTCTTTCCTGACCGGGTTGGTTGTGATTGCGCCCGTTGGGCTGACCATCTGGCTGATCTGGAGCGTGGTCGGCTGGATCGACGGTTTCGTGCTGCCATTGGTGCCCAAAGCCTACCATCCTGACCGCCTGCTCCAAGATTTCCTTGGCCTTGACCCGTCGATGCAGTTCAATGTCCGCGGCCTTGGAGTAGTGATTTTTCTGATCTTCACCGTCATGGTCGGTTGGGCCGCGAAAGGGCTGATCGGGCGCTCGATGATCCGCTTCGCCGAAAGTCTGGTGGAACGCACCCCCGTGGTGCGGACGATCTATTCCGGCATCAAACAGATTTCCGAGACGATCTTTGCCCAGTCCGAGCGGAGCTTTGAGACCGCCTGCCTGATCGAATACCCCCGGCGCGGCATTTGGGCGCTTGGCTTTATCTCGACCGAAGCCAAGGGAGAGGTCTTGGCCCGCACAAACGCAGGGGGCGAGATGCTCTCGGTCTTTCTGCCGACGACGCCGAATCCGACCTCAGGCTTTTTGCTCTTCCTGCCGCGCGAGGATGTCATCGAGCTCGACATGAGCGTCGAAGACGCGGCGAAGCTGGTGATCTCTGCCGGGCTGGTCTATCCGCCGCGCCCCGGTGCCGATCTGCCCGAGGCGCTGGCGCTGTCAGACCCCGAAAACTCAGCCGAACATCGCGGGTAGATCGACGCTGCTGCGTTGGTTCAGATCATCAAAGTGGTCCGTCAAGAACTGATCCGCCGCCGCCACACCCGCCTCATGCAGCGCCCTGATCACGGCTGGGTTCGGCATCAGCTTGGTGGCCACCGAAAGCTGCGCCATCAGGGCGTCATCGGCGATCATATGCATGTGGACCCGCTTCATCCGCCCCTCTGGCAGGGTGCCATCCGCAATCAGCCGCTGCACAAAATCAATCGCGCGCATCTCCCGCAAGAGGCTGGAATTAAAGCTGATTTCATTGATCCGGTTCTGGATTTGCTGGGGCGTTGTCGGCAGATCTTCACGCTCTAGCGGGTTGATGTTCACCACCACGATGTCTTCGGGCAGGTCATCGCGGAACAGCGGAAACAGCGCCGGGTTGCCAGTGTAACCGCCATCCCAAAACGCTTCGCGTTGGCCGGTCTGAGCGTCGTCAATCTCAATCGCCTTAAATATCGTCGGCAGACAGGCCGAGGCCAGCAGCGCGGCAGGGCCGATCTCATCTCCCTCGAACACTCTGATCTTGCCGTTGCGCACCCGTGTGGCGCAGACAAAGAAAAACGGCGGCTTATGCGCGCCCACCTTGCCATAGTCGAACCGCGCCACGACATCTTCGAGCGGATTGCGATAGAACGGGCCGTAGGCATAGGGCGACACGACCCGCGTCAGCGAGTCTGAGATCGCCATGGGCATGGAATATTCCATCGCCTGACTGAGCTTATCCAACCCAAAAGGCGCCAGCCAATGCGACAGCCGCAGGTCGGAAATGCCCGACACCTGCGTCCAGAGCCAATCAAGGTTCTCACGCGCACCCTCGCGCCCGCCCGAGATCATGCCCGATTTCAGCGCCGCGCCATTCAGCGCCCCGGCAGACGTGCCGGAGATGCCGCAGATCTCAAGATCGTCCTGTTGCAACAGCCGATCCAACACTCCCCAAGTGAAAGCGCCATGCGCGCCGCCCCCTTGGAGGGCGAGGTTAATGCGTTTTTTGACCGCCACGGCGCTTACAACGCTGTCCAGCCGCCATCGACGCTGATGGTCGTGCCGGTGATCTGGGCCGCCGCGTCAGAGCAGAGAAACGTCGCCGTGCCGCCCATCTGCTCGACCGTGGCAAATTCACGCGAAGGCTGGCGCGTGAGCATGACCTGCTCGATCACCTCCTCGCGGCTCATGTCGTATTCCTTCATCGTGTCGGGGATCTGTTTTTCGACGATGGGGGTCAGCACATAACCCGGGCAAATCGCGTTGCAGGTGATTGGCTCCTTCGCCGTTTCCAGCGCGGTGGTCTTGCTGAGGCCCACAATCCCATGTTTCGCGGCGATATAGGCTGATTTATAGGGCGAGGCCGTCAGGCCATGCGCCGAGGCGATGTTGATCACGCGGCCCCAGCCTGCTTTGCGCATCATCGGCAGCGCTTCGGCAGTGGTGTGAAAGGCCGACGAAAGGTTGATTGCGATAATCGCATCCCATTTCTCGGCCGGAAACTCAGGGATCGGAGCGACATGTTGGATGCCTGCGTTATTCACCAGAATGTCGCAAGACCCGGCTTCGGCGATCAAACGCCGACACTCCGCCCCCTTTGACATATCGGCCTTGATGTACCGGGCGGTTACGTTGCATTCCTCGGCCATCTTCTGCGCCAAGGCATGATCCGCCTCGTCATCGGTAAAAGAGTTCAACACGATATCGGCCCCGGCACGCGCCAATTCCCAGGCGATGCCCAGTCCGATTCCAGAATTCGATCCGGTGATGACGGCTGTCTTGCCGGACAGGTCGATGGTGAAAGCCATGGCGCGTCTCCTTGTTCATGCTGCGACTGCATCATGTACTGCGACGGCGGCAAAGGGAAAGGGTTTGCGCGCGAAACCGCCAAGGAAGGGAGGCGGCAAGCAATAGGCCAAAAAAAACGCCCGCACGAGGCGGGCGTAAGTTATTGAGGCAGGTTTCATACAGGCAAGAAACCTATCGAGCAGTGACCTCTGTATACGCCTACTACGGTCACAATCCAAGCTAAAAGTTTGATAAGGCGGGAATCCGCGGGTATGGATTAACTCCAACAAAATAAGGGCAGATCGTGATTGTTTCAAAAATGAGCTGGGATTTTTTCTCGACAGGCCGGGGCGTTGCGGCCCTTTCTTCACTGATTCTGCTCTCTGGCGGGGCCTTGGCGGCCCCTCAGCATGGAATCGCCATGTACGGCGACCCAGCCCTGCCCGCCGATTTTGCCGCCCTGCCTTATGTAAATCCCGATGCCCCCAAGGGGGGCGAGATCGTTTTGGGCAATACCGGGGGATTCGACAGCCTTAACCCCTTCGTCCGTAGAGGCACCGCGCCTTGGCAGCTGCCGCATTTCACCCATGAGACTTTGATGGGGCGATCATGGGACGAACCCTTTGCGCTTTATGGGCTGCTGGCCGAGACGATCGAAGTGCCCGATGACCGTTCGTGGGTTGAGTTCACCCTGCGCGAAGAGGCGCGGTTTTCCGATGGCAGCCCGGTCACGGTCGAGGATGTGATCTTTTCTTTCGATCTGCTGGGCACTGAGGGCCACCCCCGCTACCACGGGCTGCGCCAACAGATTGAAAGCATCGAACAGACCGGTCCGCGCAGCCTGCGGATGACCTTTGACAGCGACAACCGTGAGCTTGCCCTGCTCGCCGGGATGCGCCCCATCCTCAGCAAAGCGCAGTGGGAAGGACAGGACTTCGCCAATGCCTCTTTGACCGAAATACCACTAGGAACTGGCCCTTACGTCATCAGCGACTATCAAGCGGGCCGCCACGTGACGCTGACGCGCAATCCTGACTACTGGGGGGCCGATGTACCCTTCCGCCGCGGCACGCATAATTACGATGAGGTCAAGATCGACTTCTACGGCGATGCCAATGTGTTGTTCGAGGCATTTAAAGCCGGCCAAATCTCAGCCGTGCGTGAATTCAACGCCGAGACTTGGGCCACGCAATACGACTTCCCGGCGATCAGTCGGGGCGAGGTGGTGAAATCCAGCTTTCCGCACAGCAAACCCTCGGGCATGACGGGCTTTGTGATGAATTCCCGCCGCGCGCCCTTTGACGATTGGCGGGTGCGCGACGCGCTGATCTCGGCCTTTAACTTTGAGTATATCAACGAGACGCTGACCGGCGGTGCCCTGCCCCGGATCACCTCCTATTTCTCAAACTCCGACCTTGCCATGCGCGATGGCCCGGCGACGGGCCGGGTCTTTGACCTGCTGGCCGATTACGCCGACACGCTGCCGCCGGGCACGGTGGATGGCTATCGGCTGCCGGTGGCCGATGGCTCTGTCCGCAACCGCTCGGGCATTCGTGCCGCGATGCAGCAGCTTAATGCCGCAGGCTATCAGGCCGAAGGCGGCGTCATGCGCCGGGCGGATGGCACGCCGCTTACATTCTCCATTCTTCTGTCGAAGGGCAGCCGTGAAAACCTAGCGATTGCAGAGCTTTACACGCAGGCGCTAAAGCGGCTCGGGATCACAGCGCAGATTGAAACGGTTGATGACGCGCAATTCGTGGCGCGTCAGAACGAATATGACTTCGACATGACCTTCTTCCGCCGCGCCCTATCGCTCAGCCCCGGCACGGAGCAGCGGTTTTATTGGGGGTCGGAGGCTGCCGACCTGCCCGGCACGCGCAACCTGATGGGCGTGCGCTCTCCGGCGGTGGATGCGATGATCAACCAGATGCTGCAGGCCCGCGAGACAGCGGATTTCGTCGCCGCCACCCGCGCGCTCGACCGTATCCTGACCGCCGGGCGCTATGTCATTCCGTTCTGGCAGTTCGACGAGGGGCTGATCGCCCATGACGCCCGCATGGCTTACCCAGACACGATCCCGCTATATGGCGACGGGCCGAACTTCATGCCCGAAGTCTGGTGGTGGAAACCGGCAGAGAATTCAGACCAGTGAGGTCACCCAGAGGATCGTCGCATCCTCATCGCTGAGCGAGACGACATTGTGCCCCATGGTGGCGTCGTAATAGGCGCTATCGCCCCGGCGCATGTCGACGGGTTCGTAGAACTCGGTAAAAAGCCGCACCATGCCGGTCAGCACATAGAGGAATTCCTCCCCGTCATGGCGCACCCAGCCGTCGAATTCCTCCATCCGGCGCGCGCGGATGCGGGCGCGGTAGGGCAGCATCTGTTTCTTGCGCAGGGCGTCGGCCAGCAGAACATGCTCATAGGTGCCGGTGGCCTTGGCCGCGCCCTCTTCGGCGCGGGTCACGGCCATGCGGCCAGTGATCTTTTCCCCCGCAGGCGGGGTGAACAACTGCGGCACCGTGATCTCCAACCCCACGGCGAGCTTTTTCAGCGCGTCATAGGTGGGCGACATCAGCCCGTTTTCGATCTTGCTAAGGGTTGAGCGCGCCAGCCCGGCCTGCCGCGCCGCCTGCTCCAACGTCCAGTTGCGCGCCTTGCGCAGCTCGCGCACCCGCGCACCAAGGTCGACCGGCGGGGCGGTCTCGTTCGCGCCGCTTTCGCGGGCGATCTGGATCATGGAACGGGGCGGCGTGTCTGTCATGGACCTGCTATAGCCGCGCCCAAAGGCGCTTGCAACGCTGCCCGCTTGCGATACCCGCCCCGGCCCGCTATGCCCGTTGCGCAGCAACAGATGGGGTTTACCATGGCCGAAGCGATCAAACTCGATATCATGTCAGACCCGATCTGCCCATGGTGCTATATCGGCAAGGCGCATCTGGACCGCGCCTTGCAGGATCACCCCAACCATCCTTTCGCAATTGAATGGCACCCGTTCCAGCTGAACCCCGAGATGCCGCGCGAGGGCATGGACCGTCGCGCCTATCTAGAAGGCAAGTTCGGCGGCAAAGAGGGCGCCGTACGCGCCTATGCACCGGTCGTGGAACATGCCGAAAAGGCCGGTCTGAACATCAACTTCGAGGCCATGCAGCGCACGCCCAACACGCTGGACGCGCACCGTCTGATCCATTGGGCCGGGATCGAAGGCCGCCAAACCGCCGCCGTCTCCGCGCTTTTCAAAGCCTATTTCGTCGAGGCCCGCGACATAGGCGATGCCGAAGTGCTGGCCGATATCGCCGATAGCATTGAGATGGACGCCGCCGTGGTCACCCGCTTGCTGAAATCCGATGTCGACGCGCAGGACATTCGCGACCGCGATGCCCATAGCCGCAAGATGGGGGTGAACTCGGTCCCCACTTTCATCATCGCCAATGCCCATGCCGTGCCCGGTGCACAGCCGCCCGAGCTATGGGCGCAGGTCATTGCCGATCTGACCAAACAGCAGAGCTAAACAGGGCGGCAATCATTGCCAAGTTAAGCGTTCTCAATTATCGAGAGCGCAACCACAAGTTATTCCCTGAAGCCTGCCCAGACGGATCCGCCGTTCGGGACAATCGCCGGAGCGCGCGTTCGTGACCACCGAAAATCCAAAATTCTCCATGGGGCGGATCGAATTCGTCGCCCTCATCGCGATGATGACCGCGACCATCGCCTTTTCCATTGATGCGATGCTGCCCGCCCTGCCCGAGATCGCGGCAGAACTCTCGCCCGAGATCGCCCACCGCGCCCCGCTGATCCTCACGTCCTTCGTGCTGGGCATGGGGTTGGGCACGTTCTTTAGCGGGCCGTTGTCGGATGCATTCGGGCGGCGCAACGTGGTCTTTGGCGGCGCAGCACTTTATTCGGTGTCGGCCTTCGTGGCATGGATGAGCAACTCACTGGAAGTCATGCTCGTGGCCCGTATCTTTCAGGGGTTCGGCGCTTCTGGTCCCCGCGTGGTGGCCGTGGCGATCATTCGTGACCTCTATGCCGGGCGCGAGATGGCGCGGATCATGTCGGTGGTGATGATGGTCTTCGCACTGGTGCCCGCCATGGCACCCATGTTGGGCGCGGGGATCATTCACACGGCGGGCTGGCGGGCGATCTTCATCGCTTTCATGGCGTTTTCAATCATCTCAGTAGTTTGGATGGGCCTGCGCCTGCCCGAAACATTGCCGCCGGAAAACCGTCGCCCCCTGCGCGCGCGGCTGATCATCGGCGCAGTGCGCGAATTGGTCGGCCACCGCACGGTGCGCCTGTCGATCCTCGTGCAATCGCTGGCCTTGGCGATGCTATTTTCGATGATCATGCTGGTGCAGCCGATTTATGACACCGTCTATGGCCGGGGCGAAAGCTTCCCGCTCTGGTTCGGCGGTATCGCCGTCGTGGCGGCCAGCGCCAGCCTGATCAATGCGCTGCTGGTCGTGCGCTATGGCATGCGCCGATTGGTGAGCATCGCCTTTGGCTTTCAAATCGTGCTGTCAGGAGCCATGTATTTCCTGAACCTTGGCGCCCTGCCCGACCCTTACGGCTTTGCCGCCTTTGTGTTCTTCCAAACCTGCCTGTTCTTCCAAGCGGGACTGACGCTGGGCAACCTCAATGCCATTGCGATGGAGCCGATGGGCCATATCGCGGGCATGGCCGCCTCGGTCGTGGGGGCGATTTCAACTGTGCTGGCCGCGCTCATCGCCTCGCCCGTGGGGTTGATGTTCGACGGCACGACCAAGCCATTGGCGCTGGCGATGCTGCTCATGGCCTGCGGAGCTTACGCTCTGATGCTCTATATGGGGCGGATGGAAAACCGACAGCCGGCGGCGGCGGAATAACCGCCGCCCTTTCGGGGCTTAGCCCTTTGCCTTAGCCTTTTTTGCGGTCTTTTCTTTTGCGATCACATGTTCGGCCAAATCGCGTGCGATGGCAAAGGCGCCTTTGATCTTATCGGCATCCGTCTTCCAATCCCGGCGCACGACGATCTTGTTGTCCTTGACCTTGGCCAGCCCACGCTGGTCTTGAATGAACTGCACCAGCCCCTCGGGCGAGGCGAATTTGTCATTGTGGAACTGGATCGTCGCGCCCTTCGGCCCACCATCGAGCTTGGCGATCCCGGCGCGCTTGCACATCGCCTTGATCCGCACCACCAGCATGAGGGTGTTCACCTCTTTTGGCAGCTTGCCAAACCGGTCGATCAATTCAGCGGCAAAGCCTTCGAGTTCCACTTTGGTCGATAGCTCACTCAGGCGGCGGTAGAGGCCAAGACGCACATCAAGGTCAGGCACGTAATCCTCAGGAATGAGCACCGGCACGCCGAGGTTGATCTGCGGCGCCCATTGTTCGTCGGCCTCGCTAAGGCCCTCCATCTCGCCTGCCTTGATCTTGGCGATCGCCTCTTCCAGCATGGACTGGTAAAGCTCAAAGCCCACATCGCGCATCTGGCCGGATTGCTCTTCGCCGAGCAGGTTGCCCGCCCCGCGAATATCAAGGTCTTGGCTGGCCAAGGTGAAGCCCGCGCCGAGCGTATCAAGGCTGCCCAATACCCGCAGACGTTTCTGCGCCGTATCCGTCAGCTTCGCGCGCGGCTTGGTGGTCAGATAGGCATAGGCACGGGTTTTCGAGCGGCCCACGCGGCCCCTGATTTGATACAGTTGCGCAAGACCGAACATATCGGCGCGGTGCACGACCATGGTGTTGGCCGTAGGAATGTCGAGGCCGGATTCGACGATCGTCGTCGCCAGCAGAATGTCGAATTTGCCATCATAAAAGGCGTTCATCCGGTCATCCAACTCCCCCGGTGCCATCTGACCGTGGGCGACGACGTATGAGAGTTCCGGCAGCTGCGCCTGAAGGAAATCTTCGATCTCACGCAGATCGCTCAGGCGGGGCACCACATAGAAACTCTGCCCGCCCCGATAATGCTCACGCAGCAGCGCCTCGCGGATGGTAACCGCGTCGAACTCGCTCACATAGGTGCGGATTGAGAGGCGGTCGACGGGCGGCGTGCCGATGATTGACAGATCGCGCACGCCCGTCAGCGACAGTTGCAACGTGCGGGGAATCGGTGTGGCGGTCAGGGTCAGCACGTGGATATCGGTGCGCAGGGACTTCAGCCGTTCCTTGTGGGTCACGCCGAAATGCTGCTCTTCGTCGATCACCAGCAAGCCGAGGTCTTTGAACCGGATGCCTTTGGCCAGCAGCGCATGGGTGCCGATGACGATATCGACCGTTCCCTTAGCCATCCCATCGCGCGTCGCCGCAGCCTCTTTGGCCGAGACAAAGCGGCTGAGTTGGCGCACTTCGATCGGGAAGCCGCGAAAGCGTTCGGCAAAGCTCTTGTAGTGCTGCCGGGCGAGCAGTGTCGTCGGCGCGATCACCGCCACCTGAACACCCGACATCGCCGCGACAAAGGCCGCGCGCATCGCAACTTCGGTTTTCCCAAAGCCCACATCGCCGCAAACCAGACGGTCCATCGGATTGCCGCTGGTCAGATCATCCACCACATCGGCAATGGCGCGCAGCTGGTCGTCGGTCTCCGTATAGGGAAAACGGGCTGAGAAGGCATCCCACATGCCCGGTGGCGGGTCGAGGACCGGCGCTTTGCGCAGCGCGCGTTCGGCCGCTATGCGGATGAGCTTGTCCGCCATCTCGCGGATACGCTCTTTGAGCTTGGCTTTCTTGGACTGCCACGCCCCGCCGCCGAGCTTGTCCAGCAGCCCTTCGTCATGGCCGTAGCGCGACAGCAATTCGATATTCTCTACCGGCAGGTAAAGCTTTGATTGTTCGGCATATTCCAAAACGAGACATTCATGGGCAGCACCTGCGGCGGTGACCACCTCCATTCCGTGATAGCGCCCAATGCCGTGATCGACATGAACCACCAAATCGCCGGGGCTGAGGCTTTGGGCTTCGGTCAGGAAATTCTCGGCCCGACGTTTGCGTTTCGGGGCGCGGATCAACCGGTCCCCCAGCACGTCCTGCTCGGAAATCACCGTCATGCCCGGCGCCTCGAACCCGTGTTCCAGCGCCCAGACCGCCAGATGCAGCCCGCGTTTTCCGATGCGGGTGGCGTCCATCACCGGGATCGCCTCGGCCAGACCTTCGTCTTCGATGAGCCCAGTCAGGCGTTCGCGCGCGCCTTCGGAGTAGCTGGCGATCAACACCGGACCAACTTCAAGCTTTGCTTTAATATGCGCAGCCAATGCCCCGAAAAGACTGACAGATTCCTGCTGGCGCTCGGGGGAGAAATTGCGCCCGAGCCGGGCCCCTGCGTCCAGCACCCCCGGCCCCGTGGGCTGTGGCAGCGGGTTAAATTGTATCACCCGATGATCCAGCAGCGCTTGGGTCCATGCATCATCGGTCAGGTACAGCCCCTCGGGCGGCGCGGGTTTATAGACGCTGTCCATCTTAGAGCGCGTCTTCATCGCCAGTTTGCGCGTCTCATATTGGTCGGCGATGGTCTCCCATCGGGCAAGACGCATCGGCGTCAGTTGATCGTCCAGCGTAATCGTGGCTTTGGGCAAATAGTCAAAGAGCGTTTCCAGGTTGTCGTGGAAAAACGCCAGCCAATGTTCCGCGCCTTGATGTTTGCGGCCTGCGCTGATCGCCTCGTAGAGCGGATCATCGGTGCCCGCTGCGCCGAATTCGATGCGGTAGTTCTGCCGGAAACGGGTGATCGCCGCGTCGTCAAGGATGACCTCGCTGACCGGGGCAAGCTCCACCAGATCAAGCTTTTCCGTGGTGCGCTGCGTGGCCGGATCAAACCGCCGCGCCCCGTCCAGCACGTCCCCGAAAAGATCAAGCCGCACCGGGCCAAGGTCGCCGGGCGGGTAGATGTCGATGATCCCGCCGCGCACGGCGTAGTCGCCCGGCTCCATAACCGTGGGGCTTTGCACAAAGCCCATGCGCACCAGAAAGGCGCGCAGGGCTTTTTCGTCGATCCGGCTGCCCACGCGCGCTGCAAAGGCCGCGTCACGCAGGGTCTCGCGTGCGGGGATACGTTGGCTGGCCGCGTTCAGCGTCGTCAGCAGAACGAACTGCTGGGGCATCCCATGCACCAGCGCGGCCAGTGTCGCCATCCGCTGCGCCGAGATATCGGCGTTGGGCGATACGCGGTCATAGGGCAGACAATCCCAGCTTGGGAAGGTGACGACCGGCATGTCGGGCGCGTAAAACCGCAAAGCGGCCTGCATCGCCGCCATGCGTTTGTCATCGCGCGCCACATGGACCACCGGCTGGCCGCCCTTGGCGATTTCATCAAGAATGGCGCGGGCATCATAGCCTTCGGGAACGCCAGAGAGGGTGATATTGCGCGGATCGTTCATCGGGTCTCAATTGGGCCTCATGGGGGGCCTGTCAACCCGCCAGCGGGCCAATGCTTAGATTTTGATACATTCCCCAAAGGGCGGTTACGAAGATCGAGAACATGCCGATGATCTGGGTATAAAGCCGGTGCCGCATCAGGCGCCGCTGCAACACGTCGCCGGTGGAGCCTTCGATGCGGATAAGCCGCGCGGTCGACAGGCTCAGCAGCCCGACCAGCGACATGGGGAACCCCAGCAGCAGCAGGGCCTGGGCGAATTCGATGGCATAGACGAACCCCAAAAGCACCAGAGAGGTCAGCACGAAAAAACCCAGCCCCAAAAGCCAAAGCCCCGAGACCTGCGAGATATAGAGCAGCCGGTTCACGTTGATCCGCACGATGTCTTCGAGATCGGCCTGCGCCTCGCCCCCATAACGTCGGGCACGCAGCACCATGTCAAAGGGCACGCCCAGCACCCAATGGCTTGCGGTCGACCACATCACAGCCAGCGCGATCCAGAACCAAAGGTTCGAGAAAGAGCGCATGTCAATCATTTCGAAAAGGGTCTGGTACCAGTCCAAGGCGTGCTCGTCCGAAATTTAAGTTCGCATCTCTTAGCGGTCCGGCGCGACAATTCATAGGGTTGAGGCGTTCAAAAATACATGGCAAGCCCATGCCAAGCCATTCTGAGGTAATTTTGATGCAACCCGTCCACGCCCCCTTCCCCGCCACACGCTTGCGCCGCACCCGTGCCAACGCCGGTATTCGCGCGCTGGTCCGCGAGAATGACCTGCATCTGGGCGATCTGATCTGGCCGGTTTTCGTGCGCGAAGGCGAAGGCGTGGAAGAACCGATCCCCTCCATGCCCGGGGTCATGCGCCGCTCGGTCGACACGCTGGTCGCGGCGGTGCGCGAGGCGGCGGATCTCGGCATCGGTACGGTCTGTGTCTTTCCCTATACCGGCCCCGAGGACCGGACCGAGGATTGCGCCCGCGCCTGGGATCCGCAAAACGCGACCAACCGCGCCATCGCGGCGATCAAAGAGGCCATGCCGCAGATGGTGGTGATGACCGATGTGGCGCTGGACACCTATAACATCAACGGCCACGATGGTTTTGTCGAAGATGGCATCATCGTGAATGACCGCACGGTTGAGGCGCTGGTTAAGATGGCGCTGGCCCAAGCCGAAGCCGGTGCCGATATCATCGGACCGTCGGACATGATGGACGGGCGCATCGGCGCGATCCGCGACGCTCTTGAGCAGGCCGGGCATCATGACGTGATGATCCTGAGCTATGCCGCCAAATACGCCAGCGCCTTTTACGGCCCGTTCCGCGATGCGGTGGGTGCCTCCTCGGCACTCACAGGCGACAAGAAGACCTATCAAATGGATCCCGCCAACAGCGACGAAGCCCTGCGGCTGGTGGCGCGCGACCTGTCGGAAGGCGCGGATATGGTCATGGTCAAACCCGGCATGCCTTACCTTGATATCTGCCGCCGTGTGAAAGACGCCTTTGGCGCGCCGACCTTTGCCTATCAGGTCTCGGGAGAATACAGCATGATCCGGGGCGCGGCGGACCAAGGGTGGATCGACGGCGAACGCGCAATGATGGAGAGCCTTTTGGCCTTTAAGCGCGCAGGTTGTGATGGGGTGCTCACCTACTTTGCCCCCGATGTTGCCCGGCTTTTGGCCAAAAGCGCGTGACCTGAGGGCGTAAATCTGCGCAAAGGGTCTAACCGACATGACAAAGCGCGTGATTATGCGTAATCTCGCGCATAAGTCGGGAAAACCGGCAGCAGGCAACCGATCTTGAACATACAGGCAGAAAAGATGAGCAATCAGACATATAACCGGCGCTTTGTGACTTTGGGTGCCCTTACGGCGCTTGGCGCAACCGCGGCTTGCGGCAACGGCGTTGGCGGACGGGGCGGCGCCATGATCGACGCGCGCGTCGATGCGACCCTGGCCGAAATGTACCGCGGCTATCCCAACACCCGGCAGTTGGCCGAAAAAGCCAATGGCATGCTGGTCATGCCGCTGGTGACCGAAGCGGGCCTTGGCTTTGGCGGCGCTTACGGGCGCGGCGCGTTGCGCGTCAACGACGTGACGGTGGACTACTATTCGGTGACCAAGGCATCGGGCGGTTTGCAGATTGGCGCGCAGCAATATGCGCATGTGCTGTTCTTCATGACCGAGCCCGCGCTGCGCGAATTCCGCAGCTCGCCGGGTTGGGCGGCTGGCGCCGGTCTGGAGTATGTGATCTCCGACAAGGGCGACAGCGTGAGCGCCGACACAACCACCGTCATGGCCCCCGTTCTCGCAGCGGTCTTTGGGCGCGCGGGGCTGCGGATCGGCGCGACGCTGGAAGGCACGAAATACACGCGGATCATCCCCTAACGCAGGGTCGACCGATGGTCTTTGAAGGGCAGCGCCAGTTTCATCCTGCGCCGCCCTTTTCTTTTGCAAACAGCCTTAGCCCATGGCGCGCAGGCGTTTGATCAGGCTCGATGTATCCCAACGCCCGCCGCCCTGCTTTTGCACATCCTTGTAAAACTGATCGACCAGTGCCGTGACCGGCAGGCTGGCCCCTGTCTCATCCGCCGTATCCAGACAGATGCCGAGATCCTTGCGCATCCAATCCACCGCAAAGCCGTGCTCGAACTTGTCGTCGAGCATGGTTTCATAGCGGTTTTCCATTTGCCACGAGCCTGCCGCGCCTTGGCTGATGACCTCAACCACCGCGCGGCCATCGAGGCCCGCCTTCTCGGCGAAATGCAGCGCCTCAGAGAGGCCCTGCACCAGCCCGGCGATGGCGATCTGGTTGCACATCTTGGTCATCTGGCCCGCCCCGCTTTCGCCGATGCGGCGGCAAATCTTGGAATAGACCTCCATGATCGGGAGCGCCCGGTCAAAGGCGCCCTCATCTCCGCCGCACATGATCGACAATTGGCCGTTTTCCGCTCCTGCCTGACCACCCGAAATCGGCGCGTCGACAAAGCTCACCTGTGCGTCATCGGCAGCGGCGTAAAGTTCGCGCGTGACGGCCGCTGAAACGGTCGTGTGATCGACAAAGATCGCCCCCGCCGTCATGCCGCCAAAGGCCCCGTCCTCTCCCAGACAGACCGAGCGCAGGTCATCGTCATTGCCCACGCAGGCGATCACGAAATCCGCATCCTTTGCCGCCGCGCGCGGGGTCTTGGCCATGGCGCCGCCATAGGTTTTAACCCAGTCTTCGGCCTTGGCTTCGGTGCGGTTGTAGACGGTTACCTCGTGGCCGGCCTTTTGCAGATGCCCCGCCATCGGAGCCCCCATGACCCCCAGTCCCAAAAACGCGAGCTTTGCCATGTGCTTTTCCTTATCATTCAGTTGCGTTATTCCCTGTCACAACACCTACCACCCTGCGCGCTCCGGTCAATCTGCGCGCCAGCTGAGGATCTCCCGATGGCATTGATGTTTCGCTGGCTTATCCGATTGGCGGTGTTTCTCGTCACGTTGAGCGTCGTGGTTTTGTTGCTGGTCTACTGGTTCGCCGCGCGGTCGCTGCCCGACTATGATGATACGGTTCAGGTTCAAGGCGTCACCGCCCCGGTCGAGATCGTGCGCGACAACGCCAATGTGCCGCATATCTTTGGCGAAACCGACGAAGACGTATTTTATGGCCTTGGCTTCGCTCATGCCCAAGACCGGCTGTGGCAGTTGATCACCCTACGGCGCACTGCACAGGGGCGTCTGTCTGAGGTTTTCGGCACCGCCACCGTCACCACCGACAAGCTGATGCGGCGCTATGACATTTACCGTCTTGCCGTGGCAGCGGCAGGTGAGCTTGACCCCGAAACCGACGCGGCACTTGAGGCCTATTCCGCCGGGATCAACGCCCGCCTAGATCAGATCAACACCGAAGCCCTGGGCCGTGGCGCGCCCGAGATGTGGCTGTTCAATGCGCCCATGGCCCCGTGGCGGCCCGCCGACTCATTGGCCGTGACCAAGCTGATGGGCCTGCAGATGTCGGGCCACCTAGAGGCCGAAGTGCTGCGCGCGCGGGTATCATTGGAGTTGAGCGACCAAGATCGCCTGCGCGACATCCTGCCGGATGCGCCGGGCAGCGGGGTCGCCGCCCTGCCTGAATATGCCGCCCTCTTTCCTGACGTGACGACGCGCCACGCCGCCGCAGCGCCCATGGACAGTCATCCGCTGTCGCCTTTCAAACGGCAGGCCTTCGCCGGTGCGTCCAACGCTTGGGCCGCAGCGCCGTCGCGCTCTGCCGCGGGCGGCACGCTTTTGGCCAATGATCCGCACTTGGGGTTCACCGCCCCGGCGATCTGGTATCTGGCCCGGCTGGAGCTTGAGACCGGCGGCGTGATCGGTGGCACCATCCCGGGCATGCCCGTGGTTCTGACAGGCCGCAGTGCCGATCTGGGCTGGGGGCTGACCACCGCCTATGTCGACGACCAAGACGTCTATATCGAAGAGCTGAACCCCGACAATACCGAGGAATACCGCACTCCCGACGGGTTCAAGAAATTCCGCAAACGCTCATCCATCATCAACATCGCGGATGCCGATCCGATCACCGTCACCCTGCGTTGGACCGACAACGGCCCGGTGCTGCCGGGCAGCCATTACAACCTTGGCAGCATCACGCCGCCGGGGCATGTGGCCTCTGTCGCCTCGACCCTCTTTACCGAAGAAGACACCTCGCTTGCCGCCGCGATGAAGGTGATGCGCGCGAAATCGGTGCAGCAGGCGATCAATGCAGCGACCGACTATGTGGCCCCGGCACAGAACCTCACACTGGTGGACCGTGACACCATCGCCATGAAAACCATCGGCGCCATGCCGCGCCGCGATGCCAATCACCAAAGCGAAGGGCGCATGCCCAGCCCCGGCTGGATCGCCGCCAATCGCTGGGATGGAATGCTGCCCTATACCGCCAACCCTGAGTTCATCGCCCCCGCGGGCGGCATCCTTGGCAACACCAACAACAAAACGGTCGACCGCCCCTTCCCCAACCACGTCTCCTTTGTCTGGGGCGACACGCAGCGGGTGCAACGCTGGCAGCGGCTGATGCAGAACCGCGAGGTACATACCCGCGACAGCTTCATCGAAGCGCAGCTTGATACGGTCAGCCCCACGGCCCGCGCGCTCCTGCCGCTCATCGGAGCTGAGCTTTGGTTCACCGGAGAGGCTGCCCCCGATGGCACACCCGAACGCCAGCGCCAGCGCGCACTGGATCTGCTGGCAGGCTGGTCGGGTGAGATGAACGAACACCTGCCCGAGCCGCTGATCTATGCCGCATGGATCCGCGCCCTGCAGGACCGACTTATCCGGGATGAACTGGGGCCACTGGCCGAAGAATTCACTCACGTTCAGCCGCTCTTTATCGAACGCGCTTTCCGCGATGTGCAAGGCGCTGCGAAATGGTGCGACGTGCGCCAATCCGCGCCAGTCGAGACGTGCCATGACATGGCACGGCTGGCACTGGACGACGCCCTGCTCTGGATCAAAGAGACTTGGGGCACGCAGTTGGAATCCCTCCGCTGGGGCGATGCGCATCAGGCGACCCATGATCACCCCGTCTTGGGCGACGTGCCGCTGTTGCGCTACTTTGTGAACATCCGCCAATCGACCTCTGGCGGGGACAATACCCTGCAACGGGGGCTGACCCGCGGCACCGGCAAAGACCCGTTCTATAATGTGCATGGTGCAGGCTACCGCGGGGTTTACGATTTCGCTGATCCCGACAGTTCGGTTTTTGTCACCTCCACCGGGCAATCGGGGCATTTCCTGTCGCGCCATTACGACGACATGGCGCAACTCTGGCGGCGGGGCGAATATATCCCGATGTCACTCGACGCCGAACTGGCCCGCGCCGCCGCCGTGGGCGTGACCCGTCTGGAGCCTGCCCAATGACCGCCCGTGTGATCCTGCTGAACAAACCCTACGGCGTGCTGTCGCAATTCACCGATAGAGGCACTGAGGGCAGCACGCGGCCCACACTCTCGGCCTATGTCGATGAAAAGGGATTCTATCCCGCCGGGCGGCTGGACCGTGACAGCGAAGGCTTATTGGTGCTGACCGATCACGGCCCCCTACAGGCCCGTATCGCGCATCCTAAGTACAAACGGCCCAAGACCTATCTGGTGCAGGTCGAAGGCACGCCGGATGCCGCGGCCCTTGAAGCACTGTGCAAGGGGGTGGAACTGAAAGACGGCGTTACGAAACCTGCAGAGGTAGATCAGATCGACACGCCCGAGGCGCTTTGGCCGCGCGACCCGCCCGTGCGTTTTCGCAAGACGGTGCCCGACGCTTGGCTGCGCATCACCATCCGCGAGGGGCGCAACCGGCAAGTGCGGCGCATGACGGCCCATGTCGGTTTGCCCACGCTGCGGCTGATCCGCGAAAGCGTGGGCGATTGGGAACTGGCCGGTCTGCAACCCGGCGCTTGGCGCTGGTCGACCGAGAATGGCCGCTAGGTCAGCGCGCGGGTGATCGCCACGCCTGCGGTTGCCGCCGTGCCGGTCAGGACCGACCCCCAGGCGAAGTCTCGCGCCACCATGGCCCATGTCCAATCCTTGAGCGTCGCCAGATTGGTGAACTCATAGGTGCCATAGCCCATCGCGCCGATCAGCAGCGCATTGCCAAAGACCCAAAGCAGCGAATGATCCCCTGTCATCGCAGGCCAAGACACGAACCACAGCACCACCGCCACGAAGAAGGCGTAGAAAATCAGCGCCGGGGCCACGCGAAACTCGTCAAGCAGCCAACCGCCAATGTCCCGCTCAAACACAGGTTTGATGAGATAGGTCAACCCAAGGTAGTCCAACCCGAGGAAGACAACGACCGTTGAAATATAAAGGATGACGAGTGTCATTCGGCGCGCTCCGTTACTGATCGTATGACCATATGCGGCAGGACGTACAAAATTCGAGGGGTTGGCCGTGAATAATGGGATTCCGGCACCTCGACCCGACCAATTGCCGCCTAGGACCGCGACCGCCGCATCAAAACCTCATCATGGTAAACACCGTTTACATAAAGCGCCTCGGTATCCACCGCCCATGTCGTAAACCCCATCCGCTCATAAAGGCGCAGCGCGGCCTGGTTTCTGGAAACGACCGATAGACGGATTGAAGTGCAATCGGCAAAGGCTTCCGCTATGGCTGCCTCCATCAGCGCCACCGCCAGCCCGGCCCCTCGTGCCCTTGGTCGCACGAACATGCCCCAGATCGTCGCGATATGACGAATTTTTGGCGATTGTGACTGGGCAAGCCCAACGATGCCCTCAAGGTGACCGGCATCACTGAAGCCACCAAATACGCAGCCCGATCCCAACCGCTTTGCCACATCGGCAAGTGTCAGGTTGGCTTCTTCCTCAAAGGATGCACCAAAGGCCTCTGGGTGGATTCGCAATCCTTCGAGCCTGAGCGCATGAAAGGCAGCGGCATCACGGGCCTCAAGTTTCCGAATTTGCATCCTTTCCGATCCACCCAGCTTACGCCCAAACGATCAAATCTGCTGGAATTCAGCCTCTTGGCGCGCGGACCAGCGCACGGTGATCTCAAACCCGTCTTCGGTCTGACGCTCACCTTCGACCACATCCTGCGCAAACAGCCACGCGCGTTTCTTGCCTTCGGCAAAGCCAAGGGTCAATTCGGCCTCGCGTACCGCACCTTGCAACGCCTCGGCAATGGTTTCCTGAAACGCCTCAAGCCCCTCGCCGGTAATGGCCGAGATTGCCAGCACGTCGTCGTTGCGCGCAGCCCGCGCGCGCATGGCGTCGGCGCGGTCTTCGGGCAGCAGGTCCAGCTTGTTCCAAACCTCGAAACTGCGGGTCTCTTTCGGGACGCCCAGTGAGGCGAGGATATCGCGCACGTTCTGCGCCTGCTCTTCGGTCTCGGTATGGGACACATCGCGCACATGGCAGATGATATCGGCGGCAAGCACCTCTTCCAGCGTGGCGCGGAAGGCTGCGACGAGTTCGGTGGGCAGATCGCTGATGAACCCCACCGTGTCACTGAGAATGATCTCTGGCCCATCGGGCAGGACAAGGCTGCGCATGGTCGGGTCGAGCGTGGCAAAGAGCATGTCTTTGGCCATAACCTCGGCCCCGGTCAGGCGGTTGAAAAGCGTGGATTTTCCGGCGTTGGTATAGCCCACAAGCGCGACGATCGGGAACGGCACTTTGGCACGGGCGGCGCGGTGCAAGGCGCGGGTTTTCACGACCTTTTCCAACTGGCGGCGCAGACGCACCAACTGGTCGTCGATGGCGCGGCGGTCCGCCTCGATCTGGGTTTCCCCCGGTCCGCCGACAAAGCCCAAACCGCCGCGCTGCCGTTCTAGGTGGGTCCACGCGCGAACAAGGCGCGTGCGCTGATAGTTCAGCGCGGCCATCTCGACCTGAAGCACCCCTTCACGGGTCGCCGCGCGGTCGCTGAAAATCTCAAGAATCAGCCCGGTGCGGTCGAGCAGTTTCACGCCCCAAGCCTTCTCAAGGTTGCGCTGCTGCACGGGCGTCACGGGGCCATCGACCAGCACAAGGTCAACCTCCGCCGCCTTCATGCGTTGCTCAAGCTCGTCGATTTTGCCTTTGCCGAAAAGCATACCGGCATGGACGGTGCGCAGCGGCACCACTTCGGAGCCCACGACCTGCAACTCTGGCAGCGCTTCGGCCAATGCAACGGCTTCGGCCAGCGCGGGCTCAGGCGCGCGCCGGTCGTTGTCGGTCTTGATATCAGGATGCAGCACCCAAGCGCGCGTTACGCGGGGCCCATCGCTGTTGTCGATCTGAAATGCTGGACGGCTCAAGAAGCGTCTTCGCCCTCATAAAGGCTGATCGGCTGGCTTGGCATGATGGTCGAAATCGCGTGCTTGTAGACAAGTTGCGATTGACCGTCGCGGCGCAGCAGAACGCAGAAGTTGTCAAACCAGGTAATCACACCCTGCAATTTGACGCCATTGATCAGGAAAATTGTCACCGGGACCTTGGTCTTGCGGACGTGGTTTAGGAACGCATCCTGAAGGTTCTGTCTGTCTGACGCCATGGTAGTCTCGCCTTTTGTTCTTGCTGGCGTCCGCGTACCGGACCCCCCCATCGCCTCAAGTATGGAGTGCGAAAGCGTGAGTTTCCAGCCCCAATATCAGCGGACTAGGGCGGTTCTAGCGCTAAACGTGTCAAGCGCGCCACAAATTCGGGGTCATCAGCGCAATAATCGCCAAGGTTTCCAGCCGACCCAGCACCATTGCTCCGCTGAGGATGATTTTCGCGGCCACGCCCAGTTCGATCAAATGGATCGGTTTGTCCGCGGCATGTTCGATCAGCGGCCCGGTGGTGGAGAGCGTGGCCACCGACATGACCACCGCCGCATCAAAGGACGCGCCAGTCAGGGTCAGCAGCAGGGTCACCCCGGCGAGTGACATCGCGAAGAGCATAAAGAAGATCCACGCGATGAAGGCCCCGTTGCTTTGCAAGCGACGCCCGGCGGCCCCCGCGCCGCTGACCGAATTGGGATAGACCAGTCTGTCCATCTCCCGCACCCCGTTTTGATAGAGCGCGAAGACCCGCAAAAGCTTGACCCCGCCCGCCGTGGTGGCCACCCCGCCGCCGATCAGTGCAAGTCCCATCAGCACCAGCCCCGGCGTGCGCAGCCCCGACCAATTCTGCGCCTCGGCCCAATGTTCAGAGACGAAACCGGTCGTCGACAGGAAGGACAGCACGGTAAACAGTCCGCCCCAAAGCGCGTGCAAAGCGCGGGTGCCGTCAACCTCGACCTCAACCTCAAAGGCGCCGATCCAGTGGCGTGCGAAGAGCAGCAAAGGCACGCCGATCACCACCAAAAGACCGATGCGGAACTCTGGGTCGGTCATCAGCCCGCCTTGGGTCGCGGTCACGGTATCTTTGGAAAAGGTCAGCCGCGACAGGGCGAAGAGCATAAACAGCATCATCACCGCCTCGCCGGTGACGCCGACCTGCGCTTCGGCCACGCCGCCGATGGGCGAAATGCCCGAGGTCGCCATGACCGACATGGCATGACAGAGCGCCACCAAGCCCGTCTCTCCGCCGATGACCAGCAAGAGCCAAAGCAGCAGCGTCAGCCCGAAATAGATCGGCAACAATGCCTGCGTGGTGCGCAGCAGCCGTTGACGCGGGGTGATCCGGCCCATGCGGGCGCCGATACGGTCATCGGGCCGTCCCGGTTCGGCCTGCGCCGTCACCTCAAAGCCGCCCAAATGCAGCGGGGCCAGAATGGCCGAGGCCGTGACCCACATGAGCAGCCCGCCCATCCAACCGACCTGCGCGCGCCACAGATGCAGGGTGTCGCTCAACCGTTCGGGGTTGAACATCGTGGCCCCGGTGGTGGTCAGGGCGCTCACCATTTCGAAATAGACGTTCATAAACCGCGTGGTCGGCAGCGCCTCAAGGAAGGGCACCGCGAAAAAGACCGGCAGGAACACAAAGGCCGACAGCAGCGACAATAGCGGCCCAAGCGCGCCGTCCAAGGGTTTGCGCCCGGCATGGGCGATGGCGATAAGCGTGAAGGCCACAAGCCCCAGCAGACCAGCATAGAGAAAGGCGCGGCTGGCCAGATGGTCATTCATCACCAGCCCGTGGATCGACGGCAGGATCATCGACAGGGCAGAGACGCCGAACAATTGCAAGAACAGCGGCAGCTGCACGATCTCCCGGCGGATGCCGGTCGGCCCTATGCTGGTCGTTTGCGTCACAAAGGCGCTCCTGCGCTTAGAAAAAGTCGATCGAGACCTGCAAAAGCTGTTCAACCCGCGGCACATCCTCGGCCAGAGCGAAGAGGGCAACAACATCCCCTTCGTCAATCCGTGTGCTGCCCATGGGACGGATCACCTTGCCTTCTTTGCGCAGCATGCCGATCAACACGCCCTCGGGGAAGTCAATTTCCGACACTTTTTTGCCCGCGAGGGGCGATGTCGACAGCACTTCGGCCTCGATCACCTCGGCCTCGGCATCGCCGATGGAATAGACCGCCCGCACCCGGCCGTGGCGGATGTGGCGCAGGATCGAGCTGACGGTGGTGGCGCGCGGGTTGATATAGGCGTCGATGCCAAGGTGGGTCATCAGCGGCACCAGCGTCGGGTCGTTGATCAGCGCAATGACATAGGGGCAGCCCTCGGCCTTGGCACGCACACAAGACAGCATGTTGGTCTTGTCGTCATCGGTCACCGCCAGCATCGCATCGGCGCGGCTGATGCCCGCCTCGGCCAGCAGCGCGGCATCAAGCCCGTCGCCATTCAACACGATCGTCCGCTCCAACCCTTCGGCGGCACGTTCGGCGCATTTGCGGTTTTTCTCGATCATCTTGGTGCGCACGCGCAGCGGTCCGGCCTCAAGGTGCTGCGCCACGGTCAGGCCGACATTGCCGCCGCCCACCAGCACGACACGCTCTTGCTTGGTGGTCTGCTTGCCGAAAATCTCCATCGTGCGGGCGATGTCGTCGTGATGCGAAAAGACATAGCAGTCGTCGCCAACAAAAAGCTGATCCTTCGCCTCGGGCGCGAACAGCGTGCCATCGCGGCGCACGCCCGCCACGACCGCACGCAGGGTCGAGAAGAGATCGGTAAGCTGCCGCAGCGGCGTGTTCACCACAGGGCAATCGCTGTCGATGGAAATCCCGAGAAGCTGCGCCTGCCCGTCCATGAAAATCTCGGTGTCGAAAGCCGCTGGCGCACTGAGGCGCTGGAGCGCTGCGGTGGCGACCTCTTTCTCAGGGGAAATCACCACGTCGATCGGCATGTGATCGCGCCGGTAAAGGTCGGAATAAATCGCATCCAGATAGGACTGGCTGCGCAGACGGGCGATCTTGCGGTTGATGCCAAAGACCGAATGCGCGACCTGACAGGTCACCATATTGACCTCGTCCGAGTGGGTCGCGGCGATGATCATCTCGGCGTCCCGCGCGCCCGCACGGTCCAGCACATCAGGGTAGCTGGCGAATCCGGCGATGCCTTGCACATCCAGCGTATCGGTGGCGCGGCGGATCAATTCGGCATTGCTATCGACCACGGTCACATCGTTGCGCTCTCCGCTGAGGTGACGGGCAATCTGCCAACCCACCTGCCCTGCGCCGCAAATGATGATTTTCATGAAGGCTTCCTTACCCTGAGCAAAGATCGTGTGAGGGTTGTCTTGGGTCGGTTAGAGGGCATGACAGATGGGTTGGCAAGGGTCAAATCAATTGTCTTTCCCCCGCAACAGCGGCATGATGGCGCTATGAAACCGATATCGCTTCGCCCCTCTCGCGCCGCCTTTGCCCTAACGCTTATCGCCTTGGGGGCTGCCGCCTGCGCGCCGCTAAATACCTATTACAAACCGGGCGCGAGTGTCGCGCAGGTCAATCGCGCGACCACCGCCTGCGAAGTTAAGGCACTGCGCGATGTGCCGATCTCTACTCAAGTCCGCCGCGAACCACCGCGCTATGTGCCCGAGCGGCGCCACTGTAATGCCGACAATAAATGCAGGGTTACGGGCGGCTTTTATGTCCCCGGTGAACTGGTGACATTTGATCCTAACGAGGATCTGCGCAACCGGGTTGAGGGGCAATGTATGGCCGATCAGGGCTTTGCCCCGGTGTCGATCCCCGCTTGCCCGAACAATATCGCCCGCGCCGCACCACCGCGCGCGACCACGACGCTGCCGGCCCTGAACTCCAATTCCTGCGTGATCCGCAACAAGAACGGGTCTTTCCAGATCGTTACGCGCGGCTAACTGGGATCGCGAGGGGTGCCACCCCTCGCGCCTGAGCCTTGCGGCTTAGCCCGTCGCCTCCACTTCCTCGTCCACATGGGCCACGCGCACACCTGCCTTGGCCGAGGTCACAACGCCAAGCGATTTCAACTTGCGGTGCAAGGCGCTGCGTTCCATGCCGACGAAATTCGCGGTGCGGCTGATGTTGCCGCCGAAACGGTTAATCTGGGTCAGCAGATACTCCCGCTCAAAGGCCTCGCGCGCTTCGCGCAGCGGCAGCGTTGCCAATGCGCCCGAAAGCACGACACGCCCCTCATCGCCGCCGTTTTCCTCTTCGCCGGGCAGTTCACGGGCCTCAATCGGGCCGGTGCCATCGCCGAGGATCAGCACCCGTTCAACAAGGTTCTTGAGTTGACGCACATTGCCGGGCCAAACCATCGTCTGCATCAGAGCAACGGCATCTTCGGTCAACGCACGCTGCGGCAGACCTTGGGAGGTGTTGAACTCGGCGATGAAATGTTCGGCCAGCAGCGGAATATCCTCGCGCCGCTCTTCCAAGGATGGCACGGCAATCGGCACGACGTTCAGACGGTGATAGAGTTCCTGCCGGAAGGTATCTGCCTTGATCGCCTGATCCAGATCGCGGTTCGTCGAAGAGATCACCCGCAGATCGACGCGCACCTTGTCGGTCCCGCCCACGCGGGTGAACTGTTGGTCCACCAGCACCCGCAGGATTTTGGACTGGGTGCCAAGCGGCATGTCCGCGACCTCATCAAAGTAGATCACCCCGCCGTGGGCCTGCTCCAGCAGCCCCGGCTCGACCCCGCGGTCCGGCGTCTCCCGGCCAAAGAGCACCTCTTCCATCCGATCAGGCGCCACCCCGGCGCAGTTGACGGTGACAAAGGGCGCCGAGGCGCGGGCGGAATGGGCGTGGATATAGCGCGCCGCCACTTCCTTGCCCGACCCCGCGGGGCCAGTCAGCATCACGCGGCCATTGGATTTGGTCACCTTGTCAAGCTGGCCCAGCAAGGCGCGATAGGGTGCGGAGGTGCCAATCATCTCCGAAGTCGCCACATCGCGGCGCTTGAGGTTCTGGTTTTCCCGGCGCAGGCGCGAGGTTTCCATTGCGCGGCGGATCACCACCAGCAATTGATCGATGTTAAAGGGCTTTTCGATGAAATCGTAAGCCCCTTGCTTGATCGCCGCCACGGCAATCTCGATATTGCCGTGGCCCGAGATAATCACCACCGGCACATCGGGATTGTCCCGTTTGACGGTCTTGAGAATGTCGATCCCGTCCATCCGGCTGTCTTTGAGCCAAATGTCGAGGATGATCAGCGCGGGCGCCTCGGTGTTGATCTCGGCCATCGTCTCATCAGAATTGCTGGCCAAGCGCGTGGCAAAGCCTTCATCCTCAAGGATGTCCGAGATCAACTCACGGATGTCGCGTTCGTCGTCTACAATCAGAATGTCACTCATCTGCCTTATCCCCTTGGTCTGTCGTTGCGTCGATGGCCAAGGGCAGTGAAATGACTGCCATGGCACCGTGATGGTCTTGCCCGTCGAATGCGGGCGCGGTTTCGAGCGTCAGGCTGCCGCCGTGTTCCTCGATAATCTTTTTGACGATGGGCAGGCCCAGCCCGGTGCCCTCGCTGCGCGTGGTCACATAGGGCTCGAACAGCCGCGCGCGGTCTTCGGGCAGGCCGATGCCATTGTCGGCGATGGTCAGCCGCAAAAGCCTGTTCTCAGGCGTCAGGACCACGCGAATTTGCGGCACATGCCCCTCGGGCGCGCCGTCTTTCTTTAAGCTATCAATGGCTTCGCCCGCGTTCTTGATCAGGTTGGTCAGCGCCTGCGAAATCATCGTGCCGTCGATATTGGCCATGACCGGCTCTGCGGGAAGGTCAAGCTTGATCGCCACCTCTTCCTGCCTGCTTTGCTGAAGCAACACGGCATCGCGCAGCAACTGCCGGATGTCCTGACGGCTGGTTTCCGGCTCTGGCATCCGCGCGAATTTCGAGAATTCGTCGACGATGCGCCGCAGGTCGCCGGTTTGGCGGATGATCACCCCGGTCATCTGCTCCAGCGCGTCATCATCGCCCTCGGCCATCTTGGGGCCGAACTTGCGGCGAATGCGCTCGGCGCTCAGTTGGATCGGCGTCAACGGGTTCTTGATCTCATGGGCAATCCGGCGCGCCACGTCGCCCCAAGCAGCCATGCGCTGCGCCGAGACTAGATCGGTCACATCGTCAAAGGCCACCACATAGCCCTCAAGATCGCCATCCTTGGACCGCCGGGTCGCCATGCGCACCAAGAGGTTCTCCATCGCCCCTTGGCGCGAGACTTTGATCTCCGCCTGCGCCACTTCGTCAGACGCGGCCTTCACCGTCTCGAACAGCGGGCCGAACTCCGGCACGGCAAGGGTCAGCGGCAGGCTTTGTTGATCTTCCGACCAGTCCAGCAGCCGCATGGCAGAGCGGTTCACGAAGGTCACGCGCCCCTCGGGGTCCAGCCCCACAACGCCCGAGGTCACCGAGCTTAGCACGGAATCGAACAACCGGCGACGGCGCTCGATCTGATCGGTATTTTCCAACAGCGTCTCGCGCTGGCCCTTCAGCTGCCGGGTCATCTGGTTGAAGTAACGCCCCAGCATGGCGATTTCGTCATCGCCCTCTTCTTCGCGGACCTGCACGTTCAGATCACCCGCACCCACCTGTTGCGCGGCGCCGGTTAAGCGCCCAACCGGGCCGGAAAGCCGTTCGGCAAACCACAGGCCCAGCCAAACGGCGGCCAGAATGAGGATCACCGCAAAGCCCAGATAAACAAGGGCAAATTCGAACAGCAGCCGCCCGCGTTCGGATTCAAGCTGTTGGTACAGGCGCACCGTTTCTTTGGTCTCATCCAGCAGCGCCAGAATCTCACCATCCACCGCGCGGGATACATAGAGAAAACGATCGACATAGGCGTCCATCGGCACCAGCGCGCGGAATTCATTGTTGGGCCAGTCCTCGATGACCAAAAGGCCCTCGTCACTGGCGGTCTCAAGCTGCACCTCGGTGGGTGCTTCGAAATCAAAGAGATAGGACCGATCCCCCCGCGCCCGGATCTGCGCGGTGCTGTCGATCAGAAACGCCTCGCGCAGGCCGCGCTGAATTTGCCGCTGGCCCTCGCCCAAAAGCTCACTGTCGCTTAGGTTGATGCCCTGCGCGCGGGCGCTGTCGATGCTGCGGGCAAGGGTCTGCGCGTCCGATATCAGGGCCTCGCGCTGCTCGGCCTCATAGGCTTCGGCCGCCGCGAGCGATGAGCCGACCACGCCGCTGACCCGGTCAGAGAACCAGCCTTCGAGCCCCACGTTCACCGTGAGCCCTGCAAAAATCGCCACCGTGACGGTCGGGATCAGCGCCATCAGGGCAAAGACGCCCGTCAACCGCAGGTGCAACCGAGAGCCCGCCGATTTGGCGCGGCGCGCCGAGATCAGCCGCCCGACTTGGATAAGAACCAGCGCCGCCACCAGCAGCACATAGACCAGATCGGACAACAGAATGAGCCGCAGGTTGAGCGTATCCGCCCCCTGCCCCAAAGGCCCGAGTGCCAGATAGGTCGCAAGCGCCAAAACCGGCCCCAGCACCACCAGCCCAAAGGTGGACCAATTGCGCAGCCGCTTGACTCGCCTGAGACGCCCCAACCGCTCGAGCTTGAACCTGCGTGACCGGGTTGCCACCCGCATACCTCACCGATGTTGTGATGCATTGCTGCATCAACCGCCATATTATGTGGTCCTGAACGGGAGAGTACCCCGATGGCCACTGTTATGTGGCTCTTTTACATCATCTTGCGGCCCCGTGTCACCTCAATATCGAGGTCGGTGATCTTCTTGCGCAAAGTATTTCGGTTAATTCCCAGCAAAGCGGCACATTTAGCTTGGTTCCCTGCCGTCGCGGCAAGCGCGATTTCGATCATCGGCAGTTCAACTTCGCGCAGGATCCGCGCGTAAAGCCCCGGAGGCGGCAGCATGGAGCCGTGCAGATCGAAATACCGTTGCAAGTGCCGCTCGACCGAGGCGCCCAGCCGTTCGGTATCGGCCTCGGTCTGCATCGGTGCCGGACCACTTTGTGCGCCCAGCAACTGCTCGGCCTCGCTCGCCGTGATCTCGGCCGCTTGGCTGGCCAGTGCGAGTTGCCGCATGGCATGTTCCAATTGGCGCACATTGCCCGGCCATGGAAACTTCAGCAAGATTTGCGCGGCCTTGTCCGAGAGTTTGCGCGGTGACGCAGGCCCGGGGTTGGCACGGGCCAAGAAGTGATCGGCCAAAAGCGGGATGTCCTCTACCCGGTCCCGCAGCGCAGGCACTTCGAGGGTTGCCCCCGACAGGCGGTAATAGAGATCGCGGCGCAGCTTGCCTTCTTGCATCGCCGCATCCAAGTCACTTTGGCTGGTGGCCATGAACCGCGGCGCGTCTTCGCCCGGTGCATCCATCATCCGCACCAAACGGGCCTGAATATCTTGGGGGAAATCCGCGATTTCGTCGATCATCAGGGTGCCACCGCCGACCCGCGCCAACACCCGCGAGGGGCCTTCGATATCGGCAAGATCGGCATCCGTCACGGTCACGAACGGCAGGCTGCGCCGGTCTGAGAAGTCGTGAATGGCCCGCGCGATCAGCGATTTGCCTGAGCCGCTTTCGCCCCAGATAAGCACCGGCAGATCGGTGTTCATCACCCGTGCCACGGTGCGGTAGAGCGCCTGCATCACCGGGGTCCGGCCAATCATCGGCAGGTCATCACGTTCGGCGTCGATCTCGGCACTGTCGTCGGCGGCGGCCTTACGGCTGAGCGTCGTGCGCTGCTCCAACGCACGGGCGGTGCGTTTCATCAGGTCCGGCAGGTCGAAGGGTTTGGGCAAATAGTCAAAGGCCTCGGCCTCTGCCGCCTTGATCGCCGTCATGATGGTGTTCTGCGCCGAGATCACGATCACCGGCAGGCCGGGTCGGTCCTGCGCGATTTTCGGGAGCATTTCCAACCCATTGCCATCGGGCATGACCACGTCAGAGATCACCGCGTCGCCCTTGCCCTCGCTGACCCATCGCATCAGGGTGGTTAGGCTTGAAGTGGCATGAACCTTGCAGCCCGCGCGGGTCAGCGCTTGGGTCAGAACGGTGCGGATTGTACGGTCGTCATCGGCGACGAGGATGGTGCCATCCATGTCAATTCTCCTTGAGGGCAGCGGCGCCTGCGCGCGGCAGCGAAATGCGGAATGCGGTTCGACCGGGGGCGGAACTGACTGAAATCCAGCCTCCGTGGTCTGAAATAATTTTACTCACCAAGGCGAGGCCCAGCCCGGTGCCATTCTCCCGGCCCGAGACGAAGGGATCGAAAACATCGGCGCGGATATGGTCCGGCAGGCCGGGGCCATCGTCAATCACCTCGATCTGTAGGGGCAGCGGCTGGCCATCCCCATCGGCGCGGCGCAACTGGAACCCGTGTTCATAAAAGCTGCGCAGCCGGATGGTGCCCCCCGCCGCGCCCGCCGCCTCAGCCGCGTTGCGGATGAGGTTCAGCAAGACCTGCAAAAGCTGGTCCTTATCCCCAAGCGCGGGCGGCAGAGAGGGGTCGTAATCCTCGGTGATTTTCATCTTTGAGCCGAAGCCCAACAGCGCCGACCGCCGCGCGCGGTCCAGCACATCATGCAGGTTCACCGGTTTGCGCTCGGGCGCCATGAGGTTGCCAAATTGCTCGACTTGTTCCAGCAGTTTCACAATGCGCCGGCTTTCGGCAACGATGAGATCGGTCAGTTCCAGATCACTTCTGGACAGGTTCATCGATAAAAGCTGCGCTGCGCCGGTGATCCCGGCCAAAGGGTTCTTGATCTCATGGGCCAGCATCTCGGCCATGCCGATGGCGGATTTGGCGGCGGATTTCACGCTGTGATCTTGGGTGATGCGCCCGGCCAATTCGCGCGGGGTGATCATCAGAACCATCTCCCCCGCCCCGCCCACCAGCGGCGCAATCTGCAGGCCGCATTGCAAAGGCGCGCGCTGCATCGCGCCCACATCCACGTCATTCACGAACAGCGGCGTGCCCTGCAGCCGCGCACGGGCAAAAGCGGCCTCAAGCGGGTGGTCCACCGCGATCAACTTCCAGATCGACTGGCCAATCGTGGCGCGGGCCGAGGCATTGAGGAAACCTTCGGCGGAAGGGTTCAAATCCGCGACCCGGTCGTCGGCGCTGACGATAAAGGCAGGCACCGGCAAAGAGGTCCAAACCTGCCGCTCAGGTATCTCGGCCCTCATGCCGCGACCGGGGGTTGAGCCGCTGCGGCGTTGTACTGCATGGCCTCTGAGATCAGATCAAAGGTGGTTTTCACCTCCCGCGCCGTCAGCAGGGCGCGGCGCAGATCGGCGGGGGTGGCGCAATGGTCCATATACCAGCCCAAATGCTTGCGGGCGACTTTGGCCCCCAGACCGACCCCGTAAAAACGCAGCATCTCGTCGTAATGTTCGGCGACCATCTGGGCCATTGCGGTCCCTTTGGGGATCATCGGTTTGGCGCGTCCGTGCAGGTCATGCGCGATTTGCGCCAGCAGCCAAGGCCTGCCTTGCGCGCCGCGCCCGACCATCACACCATCTGCGCCCGACAGCCGCAGGGCTTGGCGTGCCTCATCGCTGCCAGTGATATCGCCATTGGCGATGACGGGGACGCGCACCGTTTCTTTCACCGCCCGTATCGCGGCCCAATCGGCGCGGCCCTTGTAGAACTGACAGCGCGTGCGCCCGTGGATGGTGATCATCTGCACGCCCGCGTCCTCGGCCCGCTTGGCAATAGGTGCGGCGTTGAGCATATTGTCGTCCCAACCGAGCCGGGTTTTCAACGTCACAGGCACATTGACCGCGCCCACAACCGCCTCAATCAGCCGCAGCGCGTGATCGGGCGTCTTCATCAGCGCCGAGCCCGAAGCGCCCTGCGTCACCTTCTTGGCCGGGCAGCCCATATTGATATCGATGATCCGCGCACCCATCGCCTCGACCATCCGTGCGGCTTCGGCCATCGGCTCGGCTTCGCGCCCCGCGAGCTGGACGGAGGTGCCGATGACATCCAGCCCCAACTCCGCTTTCTCCCGCGTGCCGGGGCGGCGGCTGAGCAATTCTTGGCTGGCGACCATCTCGGACACGACCAATCCGGCCCCGAATCGCGCCACAAGGCTGCGATAGGGCAGATCGGTGATCCCCGCCATCGGGGCGAGGAATACCGGCGGGTCGAATGTCAGGGGGTCGGCGGTCACATGCTTAATCCTTGTGCGGTCCCTTGCTGTGTAGCTCTGCCACGGGGTGACCTCAATGAAACTAGCCTGAAAAGCAGCTATGCGCCAAGCAACTGCTCAATTTTTAGGCAGCCACCCCAGATTGCACCCCGCCGCCGCATTGCCTAGACAGGGCCATGTTCACCACGTTTTCCAGATTGCCCGCATGAGTATCGCAGCTTTGATCGTTGCCGCAGGGCGCGGCAGCCGCGCAGGCGGTCCGCAGCCAAAACAGTGGCAGGCGCTGGCGGGGGCGCGTGTGATTGATCACACCCTCGCCGTGTTTCGCACCCTACCCCAGATCACCGAAATCGTGCTGGTGCTGCACGAAGACGACATGGATCAAGCCGAGGCATTTGCGGCCCAAGGCGTTACCGTCACCACCGGCGGGGCGGAGCGTGCGGCCTCGGTCCAACGCGGGCTTGCGGCCATCCGGCAAGCGGAGAAGGTATTGATCCATGACGCCGCGCGGCCCTGCGTTTCGGCCCAGATCATTGCTGGCGTGATTGATGCGCTCGACCAGTATCAAGCCGCCGCACCGGGCCTGCCGGTCACCGATGCGCTTTGGCAGGGCGCGGATGGCCGCGTCACCGGCACGCAAGACCGCAGCGCCCTTTTCGCCGCGCAGACGCCGCAGGGCTTTGACCTTGCCGCGATCCGCGCGGCCCACGCCACCTACGACGGCCAAGCGGCAGATGATGTCGAAGTCGCCCGCGCCGCAGGCCTGACCGTTGCCATCACCGAAGGCAGCGCCGATAACCTGAAAATCACCCGGCCCGAGGATTTCGCCCGCGCCGCCCGCATATTGGAGACCCGCATGGACATTCGCACCGGCAACGGATTTGACGTGCACGCCTTCGGCCCCGGAGACCACGTGACCCTCTGCGGCGTCGACATTCCCCACACCCACGGGCTGGTCGGCCATTCCGATGCCGATGTGGCGCTGCACACGGTGACCGATGCCATCTATGGCGCGCTGGCACGCGGCGACATCGGCCAGCATTTCCCCCCGAGCGATCCGCAGTGGAAAGGCGCGCGCAGCGATATCTTCCTGCGTCATGCCGCACAGATGGCCCGCGACATGGGGTTTACGTTGACCCATGTCGATTGCACATTGATCTGCGAGACGCCCAAGATCGGCCTCCATGTGCAACCGATGCGCGCTTCGATGGCTGAAATGCTGGGGATCGAGATCAACCGCGTATCCGTCAAAGCGACCACAAGCGAGCGCCTCGGCTTTACCGGGCGCGGCGAAGGCATTGCCTGTATGGCCACAGCAACATTGGTGAAAACATGACCCTTGCTCATCTGATCGCGACGCTTCTGGGCGTCGGCCTCATCCGCCCCGCGCCGGGCACTTGGGGGTCGCTCATCGCCCTGCCCTATGCGTGGCTGTTGCATGTGTTGGGGGGCTTTCCGCTCCTGGTGATCGGGATCCTCGTGGCGATCCCTTTGGGCTGGTGGGCAACCGCGCGCTATACGGCGGGCGGGCCGGATCATGACCCCGGAGAGGTCGTGGTCGACGAGTTGGTCGGCCAGTGGATCGCGCTGTTGCCGCTTTCCTATGCCGCATGGTCGATGCAGATCCCGATCCTTGCCATGTGGCCCGGTTGGATCGCCGCCTTCGCGCTATTCCGGCTGTTTGACATCACCAAACCATTGATCATCGGCTGGGCCGACCGTCAGGGCGGGCCATGGGGCGTGATGCTCGACGATATCTTTGCCGGGATTTTCGCCGCCCTTGGCGTCATGGCCTTGGCGGCGCTTTACCACGGGGCCCTGTAAATGATCCTCGCGGCGCAACTCTTGGAAAAGGCACGCGAAACCGGCGCAATGGTTGCTTGTGCGGAGAGTTGCACGGGCGGAATAGTAGCTGCCGCACTGACCGACCTGCCGGGGTCTTCGGCGCTGCTCGACCGGGGCTTCGTGACCTATACCAATGCCGCGAAAATCGCGATGTTGGGCGTGTCAGAGGCGACGCTCGCGCAATGGGGTGCGGTGTCTGAACAGGTTGCCGCAGAGATGGCGGCGGGCGCATTGGCGAACTCTGAGGCGCAGATCGCCGTATCGATCACAGGCATCGCCGGGCCCGGCGGATCAGAGCATAAACCCGAAGGCCGCGTTTGCTTTGGCCTTGCCACAGCGGCGGGCGTTCAGACGGAAACGATCGAGTTCGGCGCCCAGGGCCGCGATGCTGTGCGCTTGGCCGCCCGCGACCACGCGCTCGGTCTCTTACTGCGAGGCTTCGCGGCGCTTTAGCCTTTGGGGCCGTAAAGCTCTTTCGCTCGGTTCTCAAAGGCCCGCACGATACGCTGCATCGCCTCGTTGAAAACCACGCCGATGACCTTTTGCAGGATCATGTTCTTGAATTCGAAATCGACAAAGAAATGCACCTGACAGCCTTCGAGATTATCCTCGAAATGCCAGTTTGATTTCATATACTTGAACGGCCCATCCAGATATTCGGTGTCGATCTTCTTGGCCTCGGGCCAGAGCACGACGCGGCTGGTGAACCGCTCCCGAAACACTTTGAAAGAGATCACAAGATCGGCTTCCATCACCCGGTGATCGCCCCGGTCTTCGTCACTGCGAATGCGCGCAGCAGCGGTCCAAGGCAGGAATTCGGGATAGCGAGCCACATCGGCGACAAGATCATACATCTGTTGCGCGCTATAGGGCAGTTGGCGGGTCTCTGAATGGGTGGGCATTGCGTTCCGTTGCGTTGCAGGTTACCCCCTATTTCACGTCTCAACCCCGCAGATTCAAGGGCAAAACCATGGCACACGGGCCTTATGTCATCGACGAAATGATCTCGGCCAAGGCCATCGCGGCGCGGATCGAGGATCTCTGCCGTGAGATCCATGACGAATTCAACGGCACCGATAAATTGGTCGTGGTCGGCCTGCTGCGCGGGTCTTTTGTGTTCATCGCCGATCTGGTGCGCGAATTGGACCTGCCGATCGAGGTCGATTTCCTCGAAGCCTCCAGCTATGGTGACGGCATGGAGAGCAGCCGGGAAGTGCGCATTCTCAAGGACTTGCGCGGCGCCATCGAAGGCCGCGACGTGCTGGTCGTCGAAGATATCGTCGACACCGGCCACACCCTGCACCATGTCACCAACCTGCTGCGCTCGCGCGAACCTGCGCGGCTAAAATCCATCGCCCTGCTCGACAAACCCACCCGGCGCGAAGTGGACCTGAAAGCAGACTGGACTGGCTTTGAAATCCCGGACGAATTCGTCGTGGGCTATGGCATCGACTTTGCCCAACGCAACCGCAACCTGCCCTTCATCGGCAAGGTCCGCTTTACGTGATGGACCCACGGTGGCTGATGCGCATGTCCCAATGGGCGCGCAATCCACCGTCCACGAAACGGGTGATCGTGGTCTTTGCAATCATCGCGGCGGCCTTGGGCATCGGGTTGATCGAATGGCTGGGCTATTGGCCCGATTGGGCCACGGCAGAGCGCATCCCCCGCCGGTTCTAAGCCGAAGCGCGCAAGTTATCCCGCTGATCACGTTTTTGTTTTTTGTTGCAAGCCGCGCTCATGTTACGCTGCGACAAGAAAAGGGAGATGACCATGCATTTGACCAAAAGCATTACCGCCATCGGCATCGGAGCCGCGATGATCGCGACCGCAGGATTCGCCGCCAGCCATAGTGAAAAAGCCGCCAGCGACGCCGTCAACGCGCGCCACGCGCAGATGCAACTGATCGCTTATCACACCGGCATTCTGGGCGGGATGGCCAAAGGCGAAACGGAATATAACGCCGAAATGGCAACCGCCGCCGCCACCAATCTTCATGCCGCCGCGGGCTTTGAGCCCGGCACGCTTTGGCTTGAGGGCACTGAGCAAGGCGCCGTTGAAGGGTCCCGCGCCAAGGCCGAAATCTGGAGCGATTCTGAAGGGTTCAACGACGCCTTCATGGCGCTGGAGACCGCCAGCGCGGATATGATCGAGGCCGCAGGCACCGATCTTGACGCCCTGAAAGCGGGCATGGGTGCGGTGGGCAAGGCTTGTGGCGCCTGCCACGACGATTACCGCGGCCCCAAGAACTGATCCTTGCGCCCTATCGTCCCTGTACTGCTGGGCTGTGCCGTTCTCGGCGCGGCCCTTGGCTGGGTCGCAACCCGGCCCGATCCGCTTGAGCAGTCTTATGGCACAGGTCTGACGCCTGACCCGGAAGCGGGCGCGCTCGTTTTTGCCGCCGGGGGCTGCGTGTCATGCCATGCCGCGCCTGAGAGTGAGGGGGAGGAGATGCTGGTTTTGGCCGGTGGCCTGCCCTTCCCCAGCGATTTCGGCACCTTCCACGCGCCCAATATCTCGCCCGATGCAGAACAGGGCATCGGCGATTGGACCCTGCCAGAGTTTGCCCGCGCCGTGACGCGCGGCGTCTCGCCCGAAGGCCAGCATTACTACCCCGTCTTTCCCTATACCGCCTACCAGCATCTCGCCCCGCAGGACGTGGTTAATCTCTTTGCGTATATGCAAACCCTGCCCGCCGCAGAGGTGCCGAGCCTGCCGCATGAGGTGAGCTTTCCCTTCAATGTGCGGCGCGGCCTCGGCGCGTGGAAAATGCTGTTTTCTGACGAGGATTTCGTGCTGGCAGACGCGTCAGATGCACAGGTCGCGCGGGGGCGCTACCTTGTCGAAGGGCTGGCCCATTGTGGGGAATGTCATACGCCGCGCAACGCTCTGGGCGCGTTGGAGCGCGAGGCCTGGCTGACCGGCGCACCGAACCCCTCGGGAAAGGGCCGCATCCCCGCAATCACCCCCACAAAGCTTGAGTGGTCGCAGGCCGATCTGGTGGAATATTTCACCTCTGGCTTCACGCCGGAATATGACAGCGCGGGCGGTGAGATGGCCGAGGTGGTCAGCAATCTTGCACAACTGCCTGAGAGCGACCGCGAAGCGATTGCTGCCTACCTTAAGGCCCTGCCCGGCGGGTAACGCCGGGCACTTCTTTTTCGATCAGGCGATACCCAGTTTGCGGTTCCGCGCCTCGCGCAGACGCGCGAAATCGTCGCCTGCGTGGTAGCTCGACCGGGTCAGGGGCGTGGCCGAGACCATGAGGAAGCCCTTGCCGTAGGCCGCTTTTTCGTAGGAGGTGAATTCCTCCGGCGTGACAAAACGGTCCAGCGCGTGGTGTTTCGGCGTCGGCTGCAGGTATTGGCCGATGGTCAAAAAGTCGATGTCGGCGGCGCGCATGTCTTCCATCACCTGAATGACCGCTTGGCGGTCTTCGCCCAAGCCCACCATGATGCCCGATTTGGTGAACATCGACGGGTCCAACTCCTTCACCCGCTGAAGCAGGCGCAAAGAATGGAAGTAACGCGCGCCGGGGCGCACTTCGGGGTAGAGGCCCGGTACGGTTTCGAGGTTGTGGTTAAACACATCCGGTCGCGCTTCGACAACCTTTTCAAGGGCTTCGGGACCGCAACGGATGAAATCCGGTGTTAGAATTTCGATCGTCGTGTCGGGGCTCCGGTGGCGCACGGCGCGGATGGTTTGGGCAAAATGCTCGGCTCCGCCATCTTTGATATCGTCGCGGTCGACCGAAGTGATGACGACGTGGTTCAACCCCAGTTTGGCAACCGCATCGGCCACGCGGCCCGGCTCGAACACATCCAAATCCTCAGGCGGCTTGCCGGTCGCGATGTTGCAGAAGGTACAGGCGCGTGTACAAACCTCACCCATGATCATCATCGTGGCATGACCCTGAGACCAGCATTCGCCGACATTGGGGCAGCCCGCCTCTTCGCAGACCGTGGTCAGCTTGTTATCACGCATGATGCGCGCCGTCTCGGCATAGCCCTTGCCGCCGGGCGCTTTGACCCTGATCCAGCTCGGTTTTTTTGGCTGGGCGTTGTCGGGCTTGCGCGCCTTTTCGGGGTGGCGCTGTTCGGGTATCTTCAGATCGCGCATCGGGGGCCTCTGATCATTGTGTCGCACCCTGTTTATCACAGTCCTTAACCCGATGACCACCTACAGCATGCGCCCCCAAGACAAGGCTGCCATGCACCAGCGGCATCACCCCTTGCCAATGATTTAGTGCTTTGTTTTATAACCGGAAAATTACAATGCAGTTGCAGCATTGCGAGAGTTGCTCAGGCTGCCTATATGGGCTACCAACCGACAAAGATTCCAATCCGAGAAAGAGAGACGCGATGAAACCCGGTATTCAAGTTCCCAACGTCACCTTCAAAACGCGCGTGCGCGACGAAAGCATCGAAGGCTCCAACCCCTTCCGCTGGGAAGACAAGACCAGCGAAGATTTCTTCAAAGGCAAGCGCGTTGTCCTGTTCTCGCTCCCCGGTGCCTTCACGCCGACATGCAGCACCTACCAGCTGCCCGGTTTTGAGAACAACTTTGCCGCGTTCCAAGAGCATGACATCGACGCGATCTATTGCCTGTCGGTCAACGACAGCTTTGTCATGAACAAATGGAAAGAGATGCAGGGCGTCCAGAATATCGACGTGATCCCTGATGGGTCCGGCGAATTCACCCGCCGCATGGGCATGTTGGTCGCCAAAGACAACCTCGGCTTCGGTGCACGTAGCTGGCGCTATGCCGCGATCGTCAACGACGGTCAGATCGAAGCATGGTTCGAAGAGCCTGGCATCAGCGACAACCACAGTGATGACCCTTACGGCGTGTCCAGCCCTGAGAACTTGCTGGAATACCTCGAAAACCAGAAACAGACCGAAGCGGCCTAAGCGCCCTTTGAGTGACCGGATCGGGCCATTTGGCCCGGTCCCTCTGACCCCGCTGCCCCGCCCGCGCCTAGTATTTCGCGCGCAGCTGCCCGGTCAGCCCTTCCCCCACATCTTTCAGCGTCTGGGCCAATTGCGCCGCCCAACCGCCCCCCGGCGTGCCCGCCCGGCGCACGAGCCCGATCTGCCGCGCAGGCTCCGGCTTGCCGAAGCGGTGCAGACGCAGGCCCGGCGCGGCATCAAGCTCAGTCTTGGCGGCGATCTCGGGCATCAAGGTCATGCCAAACCCCGCCTCCACCAGCCGCGACAGGGTCGCGAGGGATGAAGCGCCCGTGTGGATGCCCGCCTGCGTCCGGTCCCGCTGACAAACCTCTAGCGCTTGATCAGTCAGGCAGTGACCGTCTTCCAGCAGCATCAACGGCGTGCGGGCCAGATCGGTCGGACGGACAACATCCGCCCCCGCCATCCGCTCGGCAGAGCCTGCCAGCAAAAAGCGATCTTCGAACAGGGGCATTTCGGCCAGACCGGTTTCGCCTGTTGGCACCGCCATCACCGCCGCGTCCAGCGCCCCGGCCCGCAAATCGGCCAACAGCTGATCGGTCTGCGCCTCGCGCACCTCGACCCGCAGGGAAATATCCTGCGCGCGCAGGGCGGCCAGCACACCGGGCAACAGATAGGGTGCTACCGTCGGGATCAGCCCAAGGTTCAACGTGCCTGCAAGCCCCACTTGCTCGCGCGCGGTGGCCTCCAACAGTTTGGCGCGGCGCAAAATATCCTCGGCGCGGGTCAGCACCTCGCGGCCCAAGGGCGTCAGGACCGAGGCGCGGCTTTGCCGTTCGATCAACCGCCCCCCCAGCGACTCCTCCAAGGTGCGGATCTGCACGGAAAGCGCAGGCTGAGAGATATTGCTGGCCTCCGCCGCCCGCCCGAAGTTGCCCAAGGTCGCCAGCGCGCGGAAATATTCAAGTTGCTTTAGGGTGAAGTTCATAACTTTTACCTATCGCAATTTTACAAAACTGCAATTGGAAATTATGGGCGAAATGGATCATCTTCCCCTCAGACAATAACCGAGGGGAACCCAAGATGAGCAAGCGTCTCACCACCACCGCCGGCGCGCCGATGCCGACCAATGAAACCAGCAAAACCGCCGGAAGCCGTGGCCCGGTCTTGCTGGACGATTACCAATTGATCGAAAAACTGGCCCATCAGAACCGCGAGCGCATCCCCGAGCGGGCCGTTCACGCCAAGGGCTGGGGCGCCGAAGGCACCTTTACCGTGACCCATGACATCAGCGAATACAGCTGTGCGGCGATCTTCTCCGAAGTGGGCAAGACCTGCGAAATCCTTTCGCGCTGGTCCACCGTGGCAGGCGAATTGGGTGCCGCCGACAGTGAGCGTGACGTGCGCGGCTTCTCGGTGAAATTCTACACCGAAGAAGGCAACTGGGACGTGGTTGGCAACAACACCCCGATCTTCTTTGTCCGCGACGCCTATAAATTCCCGGACTTCATCCGCACCCAGAAACGCCACCCGCGCACCAACCTGCGCTCGCCCGAGGCAATGTTCGACTTCTGGGCGGCTCAGCCTGAATGCGTGCACCAGGTGACCATCCTGATGTCGGACCGCGGCATTCCGGTGAACCCGATGCACATGCACGGATACGGCAGCCACACCTATTCGATGTGGAATGCCAAGGGCGAGCGTCACTGGGTGAAGTTCCACTTCCGCTGCCAGCAGGAAATCCGCAACCGCACCAATGAAGACGCGGAAAAGCTGATCGGCTCGACCCGCGAGAACTTCCAAGAGGATCTCTTCAACGCGATCGAAGGCGGCGAATTCCCGAAATGGGAGCTGAATATCCAAGTCATGCCCGAGGCAGAGGCCGAGACCTGCGGCTTTAACCCCTTTGACCTGACCAAAGTCTGGCCGCATGCGGATTACCCGCTGATCCCGGTCGGCATGCTGGAGTTCAACCGCAACCCCGACAACTACTTCCAAAGCATCGAGAACGCCGCCTATTCGCCCTCGAACAAGGTGCCGGGCATCGGTTTCTCGCCCGATAAGATGTTGCAAGCGCGGGTCTTTTCCTATGCGGACGCGCACCGCTACCGTCTTGGCACGCATTACGAGGCCCTGCCCGCCAACGCGCCCAAAGCCGCGCCGATGCACCACTACCACAAGGACGGCTCCATGCGGTTCTTCCCGCAGCAGACCGGCCACCCGGATGCCTATTACGAGCCGAACCAATATGAGGAATCGGCCCGCCCCGACCCGTCGGTGCAAGAGCCTCCGCTGCGCATCTCGGGCGATGCGGATCGCTATGTTCAAGAGGAGACGGATGCCGATTACGTCCAGCCGCGCAAGCTTTATACCGAGGTGTTCGATCAGGCGCAGCGCGACCGTCTGCATGAGAACATGGCCGCTGCCATGGCGCCTTGCTCGCAGCAGGTAAAAGAACGCTGGTATGCAGTGCTTGAGAAAGTGCACCCCGACTATGCCGCCGGTGTGCGTAACGCTTGTGAGAAAGACGAAGTGGCAATTTCAGTGACCGATGAGACGCCGACGAAGGTCGCAGACTAAAACAACCGGGGCGGCAGGATCATCACCCTGCCGCCCTTTCTTTATCCAATCATCGGGCCGCCCGGGCCTACGGTTTCGTCGTAATGACGTTTGAGCCGCATCAGCGCGATCCGCAGCACGATCTTGCCTGATCGCGCCGACCATCCCAGCCGCTTTTCAGTGGTCTCCAACCCTTCCAGATAGCAGCAACAGCGCAGCACCACGTCCGACAGGCCGGGGCCGAGTTCGGCCATGGCATCTGCCACCCGCTTGCGCGCCTCTGCCGCGGCCATGCTGCCCGAGCCCTCACGCCGCCCGCTGGGTTTTGCGCCCGGCGTCAGGAAATGATCCCAATTTTGGGTCACCTCACCGCCCATCTGGGCCAGTTCGAAATCCTCACGCAGCCTTTCACCGGCATGGACCAGCCCCTCGTTCAGAAAAGGCGCACCGGATTTATCGCGCCGCCGAGCAAGCGCAGAGAGCGGGCTTTCCGATAGGCAATAGCGGCCTCGGCGCGGGACCGCATCGGCATCTGCGCCCTCTTCCGCCTCGGGGTCGCTGGCCATGCCCAGAAACGCGGTCTGATCTTCGGCAAAGCCATGTGCGCCCGCGCCTTGGTCTTCTACCATCCGCCGCAGCGCAGCCCGCCCTGCGCTGGTGATGCGGTAGCGCGTTACCCTGCCTGCGCTGCCGGGGGCGATCCAATCTTTCAGGGCCATCGCCTGCGCCACGGCGCTGTCCACCACAGCGGTGCGTGCGCCGGGGCCGGTGTCCGTCTCGCGCAGGACAATGGCCTTCTCCATGCCCTCGGCCACGGCGAGGATCGCGCCCGTCTCATGCAGGCGCCGAAGGACGCGCAGCGCCTCGGCGGCGAAAGTGTCTTCGTCAAGAAGGGGGGTGGCGGGTTTGGTCATTGTCGCTGCCTTTCCTGCTGGGGGGCCAGCAGTACAATCCAAAGCGCGCCGCACCGCCCCGAGCCTGCGCAGGGCGGCATCCACCAGCGGATCGTCGCGCCTTGTCTCGATACGGCGGATTTGGCGCATGATGGTCGAGGCATGGCAGCCAGCTTGGCGTGCCAAAGCCCGGATCGGTGCGCCGGTCTCCGTATGTGCGAGGTAATGCAGGGCTCCGTGCGGCACCCATCCCGGCAGGACGGTCTGTTGGATTTGGTGATGCGCCTTCAATTGACTGCCACTTCCATTTTGGCGGGTCCCCAAGCCGGAGAGTTATCCCCAGAGTTATTCACAACCTATGGATGTTTTGGTTACCCGTTGGTTAAAATCGTCGCATTTGGCAATGATTGTTTCCAAAAGGTAAACAGCACCGGTATGCGCCGTGCGCCGCGAAGCCATGACGCGCAACACCCGGAAAGGTTGTGCCATGCTTCGATGATCCGGGGTGATTCACCCCCCCGTTCACCGGAGAGTTGTGATGCAAGATCTACTGACCATGCTGCAAAGACTTCACCGCCCGCGCCTGTTGATGCGCGCCGCCCGTATCGGAGCCGAGGATTACCGGCGCGGCACCCATCTGCCGCGCATATTGGGCTTTGGCATACTGCCGCGCCACGGCACGGCGCTGATCAAACTGACCGAGATCGAGGCCGAGTTGGACACCCAGCGCAAGACGGCAGATGCAAGCTATAGCCTGATCCGGCATGTGGATGTGCTGATCGCCATGGTCGGCGAAGCGCGTTTTCTGAGAGCCGCGCAGACCCCCAGCGCGTAAAGGCCGCGGCGGGGCAACGCCCCCCGCAGTCCTATTTTAGGTAAAGCTATCCGGCTCCGCTGCCTTGCGGGTCGCGACAAAGGCATCAAGCGCCTCGCGAATGGCCGGGTCAAGCGCGGGTTGCTGATAATCGGCAAGCATCTTTTCGACCCGCGCAGTGGCAAGGGTCTGCGTATCGCGCGCGCCCTCATCCGACCATGTCTCGAAGGGTTTGTAATCCAGCAGGTCGGATTTCCAAAACGCCTCGCGGAAGTTGTTCTGTGTATGGGCGCAGCCAAGGTAATGCCCCCCCGGCCCGACTTCGCGGATTGCGTCCATGGCCTGCGCGTTCTCGTCTATCTCTACCCCGCGGGCGAGGTGATGCAACGTGCCCAGTTGGTCGGCATCCATGACGAATTTCTCGAAAGAAGACACAAGCCCCCCTTCCAGCCAGCCACAGGCGTGCAGCATGAAGTTCACCCCGGAAAGAAGCCCCATGTTCAGACTGTTGGAGGTCTCATAGGCCGCCTGCGCATCGGGCAGTTTCGAGCCGTTGAAAGACCCGGCGCTCCGGTAAGGCAGGTTCAGCCTGCGGGCCAGTTGCCCAGCGCCATAGGTGATATGCGCAGCCTCAGGCGTGCCGAATGTGGGCGCACCACTGTTCATGTCAATGGAGGTCACGAAGGCGCCCATGATGACAGGCGCACCGGGACGGACAAGCTGGCTATAGGCGATGCCTGCCAAAGTCTCGGCCAAGACCTGCGTCAATGTCCCGGCCACACTTACCGGCGCCATCGCCCCCCCAACAATAAACGGCGAAATGATGCAGGCCTGATTGTTCTCGGCATACACCTTGAGCGCCCCCATCATCACATCGTCAAACGTCATCGGCGAGTTGATGTTGATGAGCGAGGTCATCACCGTGTTTTCCTGTACGAAGTCCTTACCGAAAAGGATGCCGCACATATCCACACTGTCCTGCGCGCGCGACGGCTCGGTCACCGACCCCATGAAGGGTTTGTCGCTGAGCGTCATATGCGCGTGCAGCATATCAAGGTGGCGCTTGTTCACAGGGATGTCGGTCGGCTCGCATACCGTCCCCCCCGAGTGATGCAGCCATTTGGACATATAGCCCAGCTTCACGAATTTCTCGAAGTCCGCCATCGTAGCATAACGGCGTCCCCCGGCGGCATCGCGCACAAAAGGCGGGCCATAGACCGGAGCTAGGACGAGGCTCTTACCCCCTATGACAACATCACGCTCCCGGTTGCGCGCCACTTGGGTAATCGTTGACGGTGCCGTAGAGCACAGCTTGCGGGCCAGCCCCCGTGGGATGCGCACCCGCTCCCCCTGCACATCGGCCCCGGCGTCACGCCACAGTGCCAGCGCATCGGGGTTGTCGGGAAAGTTCACACCGATCTCTTCCAGCACCGTGTCGGCGTTATGCTCGATGATCTGCAACGCTTCTTCGGTCAGCACTTCGAAGTTCGGGATGTTCCGCTCGATATAGCGGGCTGTCTCAAAGGAGACCGCTGTGCGTGCCGCGCGCCGTGCCGCACCTCCGCCGCCGCGTGCCCGTCGTGCTGATTCCGCCATTGCTCATTCCTTCCCGCAACTCTTGACCTGTCACTAGCCCATTCCCAGCCCCCCCTTCGCGCGGATAACGTCCCCTAGCGGCAAAAAGCGACATCGCGTGCCGCCCGCGCGCCTCCTCCGCGGATTAAACGCCGCAGGTGCCTGTCTTCAGCCCGCTTGAGACTTGCCACAGCGGCCTCTCGGGCCTAATCACACCCCCATGACAGATATCACCCATGACCGCCTCCTCATCATCGACTTCGGCAGCCAGGTCACGCAGCTTATCGCGCGTCGCCTGCGGGAGCTGAACGTCTTTTGCGAAATCCACCCGTTCAACACGGTGGACGAAGCCTTCCTCAAGGAATTCGCGCCTAAGGCGGTGATCCTGTCGGGCGGCCCGTCCTCTGTGTTTGCCGAAGGCGCACCGCGTCCGCCGCAGGCTGTGTTTGAACTGGGCGTGCCGATCTTGGGCATCTGCTATGGCCAACAGGTCATGATGCATTGCCTTGGCGGTCATGTGGAGCGTGGTCACGGCACCGCCGAATTTGGACGGGCTTTCGTAACCCCCACAGGCCAACAGCTTGATCTGCTGGAGGGTTGGTTTGCCACCGACCGCGAACAGGTCTGGATGAGCCACGGCGACCACGTCAGCAAGATCGCTCCGGGGTTTGAGGTCTACGGCACCTCCCCCAACGCGCCTTTCGCCATTACCGCGGATGTTGAACGTCACTTCTACGCGGTGCAATTCCACCCCGAGGTGCACCACACGCCCAACGGCCCGCGCCTTTATGAGAACTTCGTGCGTCTGGCAGGGTTCAAAGGCGACTGGACGATGAGCGCCTACCGTGAGGAAGCCATTGCCGCGATCCGCGAGCAGGTTGGCGACCAGAAGGTGATCTGTGGCCTTTCCGGCGGCGTGGACTCCTCCGTCGCCGCCGTGCTGATCCACGAAGCCATCGGCGATCAGTTGACCTGCGTCTTCGTTGACCACGGTCTGCTGCGCAAGGGTGAGGCCGAAGAGGTCGTCACCATGTTCCGCGACCACTACAACATGCCGCTGATCCACGCTGACGAGCAAGAGTTGTTCTTGGGCGAGCTCGACGGTGTCTCGGACCCCGAGACCAAGCGCAAGATCATCGGCAAGCTCTTTATCGACGTGTTCCAAAAACACGCGAAAGACGTGGGCGATGCGACTTTCTTGGCCCAAGGCACGCTCTACCCGGATGTGATCGAAAGCGTCAGCTTCTCGGGTGGTCCTTCGGTGACGATCAAAAGCCACCACAATGTCGGCGGCCTGCCCGAAAAGATGGGCCTGAAACTGGTCGAACCGCTGCGCGAACTCTTCAAGGACGAGGTGCGCGAGTTGGGCCGCGAGTTGGGCCTGCCGCCTTCGTTCATTGGCCGCCACCCCTTCCCCGGGCCGGGCCTTGCGATCCGCTGCCCCGGTGAGATCACCCGCGAGAAGCTGGCGATTCTGCGCGAGGCCGATGCGGTCTATATCGATCAGATCCGCCGCCACGGTCTCTATGACGATATCTGGCAAGCCTTTGTGGCGATCCTGCCTGTGCGCACGGTGGGCGTGATGGGCGATGGCCGTACTTACGACTTCGCCTGCGCCCTGCGCGCGGTGACCTCTGTGGATGGCATGACGGCGGACTACTACCCGTTCTCCCATGACTTCCTTGGTGAAACCGCCACGCGGATCATCAACGAGGTGCCGGGCATCAACCGCGTCACCTATGACATCACCTCGAAACCTCCGGGCACCATCGAGTGGGAATAAACATGCGGGTGGCCCTCAACGGCCACCTTCGCTGCGCCACCCGGGCCGAGGCGGACCGGGTGCGCGCGGGGCTTGACGCGCATCTGCGCCTCACCCGTGCCGAGCCGGGATGTTTACGCTTCGACGTGACCCCAACCGACGATCCCCTTTTGTGGCAGGTATCGGAACTTTTCACCGACCGCGCAGCCTTTGCGGCGCATCAGAACCGCACGGCGGCTTCAGACTGGGCAAGGCTCACCGCCGGGATCACACGCGACTACAAGATCACCGACATTCCGATCACCGACCGCCAGATCATCGGCGACGAGGCCAAGGGCGATGACCACTTGATCGACCCCACATGACCCCCACCGTCCGCGCTGCACTCTGGATGATCGGCTCCATCGGCTCTTTCTCGACCATGGCTGTGGCGGGGCGTGAACTCTCGGCGCGGTTCGATACCTTTGAGGTGATGCTCTACCGCAGTGTGATCGGCGTGATCATCGTCCTGTCGCTCGCTTGGGCCACCGGGGCGTGGCGGCAGATCAACACCCGCAACTTTGGCCTACAACTTATCCGCAACCTCGCGCATTTCACCGGGCAGAACCTATGGTTCCTCGCCGTGTCGCTGATCCCGCTGGCGCAGGTTTTCGCGCTTGAGTTCACTTCACCGCTTTGGGTCATCGTTCTGTCGATCTTTCTGCTGGGCGAACGGTTGACCGCCACGCGGGCGCTGGCCGCCATCATGGGGTTCATCGGCATTCTGATCGTCGCACGGCCCGATATTGGCAACCTCAACACCGGCATTCTGGCGGCGGCGGGCTGTGCGGTCTTCTTCGCCCTGACCAATGTGCTGACCAAGCGGCTGACGCGCAGCCAAGGGATCACCACGATCCTGTTCTACCTCACAACGCTGCAACTGATCTTTGGCCTGATCTCTGCGGGCTACGACGGCGATATCGCCGGACCTACGGTCGAGACGATGCCCTTTCTGTTGCTCGTCGGCGCCTGTGGGTTGCTTGCGCATTACTGTCTAACCAACCCGCTGAGCCTTGCCCCCGCGACCGTGGTGGTGCCGATTGATTTCGTCCGCCTTCCGGCGATCGCGGTCGTCGGGATGCTCCTCTATGCCGAAGCGCTCGATGTCTGGGTCTTCGTCGGGGCCGCGATCATTTTTGCGGGCAATTACCTCAACATCTGGTTTGAGACCCGCAAAGCACACCCCAAGTAATGTTTGCCCAGATTTCAACCTGACCCAAGGTCAGTGATTGACGCAAACGGCAGCTATCCGCTTAGATTATTTCTAACCTGTGCCGGGGAGGAACCGCACAGAAGTCTTGGGAGGAAAGCAAATGAAAACCTATTTCTTGGCAATTCCGGCACTGTTGGCATCTACGGCACTCGTTCACGCTGGCGGCATCGATCGGTCCGGCCAATCCATCAACGCCCTGTTTGAAAACGGGCGCTATGCCGAGTTCAGCTTCGGGCATATCTCGCCCGACACCTCGGGCACCTCGGTCGCGGCCCTCGGCAGCCGCAATTCAGGCAATGCCACAGAAAGCTACATGCAGTTTGGCGCCGCCTATAAGGCAGACATCAACGACAAGCTGTCCTATGCGATCATCTATGACCAGCCCTTTGGCGCTGACATCGATTATCCCACAGGGACCGGCTACTACGCCGCAGGGGCGCAGGCTGATCTTGACGCGCACGCTCTGACCGGCCTGCTGCGCTACCGGATGAACGACAACTTCAGCGTTCACGGCGGTCTGCGCGTGCAAACCATCGAAGCCACGGCAGCTGTCCCCTTCGTGGGCGGCTATACGGTTGATGGGGATCGCGACACAGGCGTCGGCTATGTCGCTGGTGTCGCCTATGAGCGCCCCGACATCGCCATGCGCGTGGCGCTGACCTATAATTCCAGCATCGACCATGACGTTGACACCACCGAGTTCGGCGCAGTCATGAGCACAACCGAAATCGAAACGCCGCAGTCGGTTAACCTCGATTTCCAGACCGGTATCGCGGCTGACACGCTTCTGTTCGGTGGCATCCGCTGGGTTGATTGGTCTTCCTTCGACATCTCTCCGGCTGCCTATGCAGGCGCCACGGGTGGCGCTTCCCTCGTGAGCTATGAGAACGATGTTTTCACCTACTCGCTGGGTGTGGGCCGCCGTCTGAACGACAACTGGTCGGTCTCTGCTTCCGTCGGCTATGAGAAGTCCGAAGGCGGCTTTGCTTCCAACCTCGGGCCAACCGATGGCAACAAAAGCCTCGCGCTGGCCGCCGTCTATACCCGCGACAATATGAAAATCACCACCGGCGTGCGCTACGTCAACATCGGCGACGCAGAGACGGCCATTCCGGGCTTTGCACCGGCCGCGGACTTCGAAGACAACGATGCCGTGGCCTTTGGTGTCAAAGTAGGTTTCACTTTCTAATCCACACCGTAGCTGTCGAGATCACGCCGCCCGATCCCCTCGGGCGGCGTTTTTTATGCATGCGCATCTTTCGGGTCGTCCCGATCCGTGGAACGCCCTAAACCCGAGGTCATGATCACACAAAAAACCATTCCCCCGCGTGCTTGGATCGAAATGGGCTTTCTCGCTCTGCTTTGGGGCGCGTCCTTTGTCGCCGTGCGGGTGGCACTGGATGAGATCGGGCCGCTGACCTCAGTCGCGCATCGGGTGTTCTGGGCGATGCTGGTGCTTTGGGGCGCGGTCGCCGTTATGCGCCTGCCGCTGCCGCGCGACCCGCGCATCTGGGCAGCCTTCCTGCTGATGGGGCTGTTAAATAATGTGATCCCCTTCTCGCTGATGGCATGGGGGCAGCTGCATATCCCCTCTGGCCTGACCTCAATTCTCAATGCCGCCACGGCGGTCTTTGGCGTGCTGGCCGCCGCGATCTTTCTCGCGGATGAGCGCATCACCCTGCGTAAGGCGATCGGCGTTTGCCTTGGCTTTGCCGGGGTCAGCACCGCCATCGGGTTGGAAAACCTCACGAATTTCGACCTCGGCAGCCTTGCGCAGCTTGCCGTGCTGGGCGGGGCAATGTCCTATGCCATGGCCGGTGTCTGTGCGCGCAAACTGCTGCCGGGCCAGCCGCCGCAACTGGCCGCCGCCGGGATGCTGACAGGGGCCACGCTGATCATGCTGCCGCTGGCATGGGTGGTCGAAGGGCCGCTGACGCTCGACCTTGCCCCGGCCACGCTCATGGCCATTGCCTATTACGCGCTGGCTGCCACGGCGCTGGCCTATCTGCTCTATTACCGGGTGCTGGGCATGGCGGGCAGCAGCAACCTGATGCTGGTGACGCTGTTGGTTGCGCCCGTGGCGATCCTGCTGGGCGCTTGGCTGCGCGATGAAACTCTGCGCTCTGCCGCCTACAGCGGCTTTGCCCTTCTGGCGCTTGGGCTTTTGGTGCTGGATGGCCGCATCTGGCGTCTGGTCAAACACTGGGGTAGTCAGGGGAAACGAAGCACTTAACCTTGGTGATACATGCTCTACCCCACGGCTGACGACTGGCGCGCGGCCCCGCGCCGCAAAGTTCTGATCTTTGGCATGTCGGGCTTGGGCAAAACCCATCTGTCCAGCCTGCTGCGCGCCAGCGGCGATTGGTTTCACTACTCCATCGACTACCGCATCGGCACCCGCTATCTGGGCGAGCTTATCGCCGACAACGCCAAGGCCGAGGCGATGAAGGTGCCATTTCTGCGCGATCTGCTGCTCAGCGATAGCATTTACATCGGGTCCAACATCACCTTCGACAACCTCTCGCCCGTGGCCACGTGGCTTGGCAAACCCGGCGATCCCGCGCGCGGCGGTCTGCCGATGGAGGAATACGCTAAACGCCAAGAGGCCTTTCGCCGGGCCGAGATCAACGCCCTGCAAGACACTGCCTATTTCGCCACCCGCGCCGAAGCGCTCTACGGCTATCCGCATTTCATCTGCGACACCGGTGGGTCGATCTGCGAATGGGTCGACCCCGAAGACCCCAACGACCCGCTGTTGCAGCAATTGGCCGAGGAATGCCTGCTGGTCTGGATCAAAGGCGATGAGGCCCATACCGAGGAACTCATCCGCCGCTTCGACAAAGCCCCCAAGCCGATGGCCTACCAGCCTGAATTCCTCGCGCGTGCGTGGGCCGACTATCTTGTGGAAAAGAATATCCGCGAAGACACGGTAAACCCCGATGATTTCATCCGCTGGACCTATGCCGCCGCCCTGTCGCACCGCCAACCGCGCTATGCTGCCATGTCGAAATGGGGCGTCACCATCACCCCTGCCGACATCGACGCACTGAACGCTCCCGAAGACTTTACCGACCTCATCGCCCGCCACCTGCCTGTGGGCGGTTGAACCCGCCCCGTCCAAGATTATCTGACTGCACTGGCTACCCCTGAAAGACCTGTCTCATGCCCATCAAGATCCCCTCCCGCCTGCCCGCCTTCGACGTTCTGCGCAACGAAGGGGTCATGGTGCTGGACGAGGAACTGGCATCGCGGCAGGACATCCGCCCCCTGCGCATCGCGCTGCTGAACCTGATGCCTAAGAAAATTCAGACCGAGAACCAGTTCGCCCGGCTGATCGGCGCCACCCCCTTGCAGATCGAACTGAGCCTCATCCGCATGTCCGACCACCAAGCCCGCAATACGGCAGCAGAGCATATGGAAAGCTTCTACCGCCCCTTCGAGGAAATGAAGGCCGAGAAATTCGACGGGCTGATCATCACCGGCGCACCAATTGAGCATCTTGAGTTCGACGAAGTGACCTATTGGGACGAGCTGCGCGAGGTGATGGAATGGACCCAGACCAACATCCACTCCACCTTTGGCGTTTGCTGGGGCGGCATGGCGATGATCAACCATTTTCATGGGGTCAAGAAACACATCCTGCCCGACAAGGCTTTCGGCTGTTTCCGGCACCGCAATCTCGCGCCCGCCTCGCCCTATCTGCGCGGGTTCTCGGATGATTGTACCGTGCCCGTCTCTCGCTGGACCGAGATGCGCCAAAACGAAGTCGACGCCCATCCCGGCCTCACCACGCTTCTGGGCAGTGATGAGGTCGGCCCCTGTTTGATCGAAGACCCCGCGCACCGCGCGCTCTATGTCTTTAACCACTTTGAATACGACCGCGACACGCTGAAACAAGAGTATGACCGCGACGTTGAGAATGGCGTGCCGATCAACGTGCCCTGCAATTACTACCCCGAGGATGACCCATCGCGCACGCCGGTGAACCGCTGGCGCAGCCACGCGCATCTGCTTTATGGCAATTGGATCAACGAGATATACCAGACCACCCCCTTCGATATGAATGAGATTGGCCATTAAACTGCTGCTCGCCCTCCTCCTCGGGCTGGCGCTGCTGGTGGCGCTTGTCCAATGGCGCGCCGCGCGGCATGAGGCGCGGGCCGAGGCGAGCCATCCGCCCGAGGGTGAGATCATTAAGGTGGACGGCTTGCCGGTCCATGCCAAGGTTATCGGCAGCGGGCCGGATCTGGTGCTGATCCACGGGGCCAGCGGCAACCTGCGTGATTTCACCATGGGGTTCGCGGAACGGCTGAGCGATCGCTACCGCGTCATCATCTTCGACCGGCCCGGCATGGGCTATACCGCCCGCCTACCCGGCGCGCGCGGCGCGTGGAACCCGTTGGGGGAATCGCCGCAAGAGCAGGCCGCGCTGCTGCAAAAGGCCGCCGATCAACTGGGCGTCGAAAACCCCATTGTTCTGGGCCATTCCTTTGGCGGCGCTGTGGCGCTGGCCTGGGGGCTTCAGCGCCCTAAAGACACCGCCGCACTGGTGCTTGTCTCTGCCGTGTCCGAGCCTTGGCCGGGCGGGCTGGGCTGGCTTTATAACGTCAGCGCCTCACGGCTTGGCGGTGCGCTGTTTGTCCCTGCCGTCACCGCCTTTGTCCCCGAAAGCGTGGTGCAAAGCAGTATTGAGGCGATCTTTGCCCCGCAGACCGCGCCCGAAGGCTATGCCGAACACATCGGCACCGGTCTGACCCTGCGCCGCAGCGCCAGTCGCGCCAACGCCCAGCAGGTGCACCAGCTTCGCCCCCATGTTGTTGAAATGGCCGCACAATATGACCGCCTGACCATGCCGGTTGAGATCATTCATGGCGATGCCGATACCATTGTGCCAATGCATATCCACGCCGAGGAATTGATCAAAGACATCCCGAACGGCGCGCTCACCCGACTGCCCGGCATGGGCCATATGCCCCATCATGCCGACCCGCAGGCCGTGGTCGACACAATCGACCGCGCCGCTACCCGTGCGGGTTTGCGTTAAGCGCCTTAACATCCCATATTGAAACAAGAACACCCGCGAGGAGCGCCCATGGACCTGCCCTTTGACGGCGCAATCAGCGCCTTTTTCGACAATGACGCCCCCGAGGACATCCGCCAAGCGATCCGCCGCTCCGACAAGGACGATATCCTTTCGCCCAGCTATCCGCATGACGAGCGCTTGTCGCGCAAAACCTATGAGCGCGACTATGAGCGGTTGCAGATCGAAATGGTCAAATTGCAATCTTGGGTGCGCGAAACGGGCCAGCGCGTCGTCATGGTGTTTGAGGGCCGCGACGCCGCCGGAAAAGGCGGCACGATCCGCCGTATGCGCGAGAACCTAAGCCCCCGTTCCGCCCGTGTCGTCGCCCTGTCGAAACCCACTGAGACGGAACAGGGCGAATGGTATTTTCAACGCTATATCAAACACTTGCCCACCGCGGGCGAGATGGTGTTTTATGACCGCTCTTGGTACAATCGCGGGGTGGTGGAAAAGGTTTTCGACTTTTGCACCCCCGAACAGCGCGCGCATTTCTTTGAACAAGTCACCCCGTTTGAACAGATGCTCGTCGAAGACGGCATTCACCTGATCAAGTTCTGGCTCAACGTGGGCCGGGCCGAGCAGTTGCGCCGCATGTTGTCGCGCGAATCCGATCCGTTGAAGCAATGGAAGCTCAGCCCGATCGACGTCAAAGGTCTTGCCAAATGGGAAGAATATTCGAGCGCCATCGCCGAGACCCTGCTGCGCAGCCATACGGATGAGACCCCTTGGACGGTGATCCGATCCGACGACAAGCGCCGCGCCCGTCTGGCCGCCATGCGCCACCTGCTGAACCGCTTCGACTATCCCCAGAAAGACGCCAAAGCGATTGGCAAAATCGACGATGAAATCTGCGGCGGGCCGGACATCTGGGATGCCTAAGCGCGGCTATCATCACGGCAACCTGCGCCAAGCCTTGATCGACGCAGCACTTGAGTTGATCGAGCAGCGCGGCCCCACGGGCTTTACCCTCTCCGAGGCCGCCAAACGCGCGGGCGTCACCCCGGCTGCGGTCTATCGCCACTTCGAAGGCCGCGAAGACCTGATCGCCGAGGCCGCGCATCAAGGCTATGATATCTTTGCCGAATTGATGGAATTTGCTTACGAATCCGGCCAGCCCTCAGCCCTCAAAGCCTTCGAGGCCACGGGCCGCGCCTATCTGGCATTCGCGCGCAAATACCCCGGCCATTACATCGCCATGTTCGAATCCGGCATCTCGGTCAACCGCACCCCGGAACTGGCCCATGCCGCCAACCGCGCCAACGGCGTGCTGGAGCGCGCAGCATCCGACCTCAGCCAGCATATCCCGGCAGACAAACGCCCGCCAGCTTCGATGTTTTCGGCCCATATCTGGGCGATGAGCCACGGCGTGGTCGAACTTTTCGCCCGCAACTCCCCCGGCCGCGCCTCGCCCTTCCCAGCAGACGACCTGCTGGAAACCGGGATCGGGATTTACCTGCGCGGGCTGGGATTGGTCAGCCCCGACGAGTGACGGTCGATCTGCCGCACAGGTATCATCGAAGCCTTTAATCTCTGATTCTCACCACAAGGAGATGAGAGATGCCTATCTTAACCAAATTGCAGACACCGTCTGAATTAGCATTCGGACGAAGTCTGAGACCAGGATCCCAAATCATGCTACCGAACTGCATTGAACGGACAACAGTGGTTGACCAAGTCACAGTTCGTTACGATGCATTTCACTACCTAGAAGATCCTAAAATAGTAAGAATAGATGTAATCTGGCGCATCCTGTAGTTCTTTTCGGGACAGGACTTATTTCCGGGCCGTCTTTCACTGACCCACCCTCATGTCTTGCATCACATCCGCCGCAATCTCAAACGAGCGCAACCGCGCCGCGTGATCGTGGATTTGCCCGGTCAGGATCAACTCATCCGGGCGGTGCTGCGCGATCATCGCCTCTAGCTGACGTTTCACGGTTTCAGGACTGCCCACGGCGGACACCCGCAGCGCATGATCCACCCCCTGCCGCATCCCTGCGCCAATCTCGGCGTCTATGTCACGCACCGGCCGTGGCAGCTTGCCGGGGCGGCCAGTGCGCAGACGGGCGAATGCCTGCTGCATGGTGGTGCGCAGATAGGCGCCCTCTTCATCCGTATCGGCGGCGAATACGTTAACCGCGAGCATGAAGCGCGGCGCGGGGCAGGCTTCGGAAGGTTTGAAATCACGACGGTAGATGGCCGTGGCCTCCTCCAACGCATCGGGCGCAAAGTGAGAGGCAAAGGCATAAGGCAGCCCAAAATGCGCCGCCAGTTGCGCACCGTATAGCGAGGACCCGAGGATCCAGATCGGCACATGCGTCCCCTCACCCGGATGCGCACGGACGGGCGAGCGCGGATCGGCGTCGCCCAGATAGGCCATCAACTCGGCCACATCATCGGGGAAATGATCGCCGCCACTCATGCCGCGCCGCATGGCACGCATCACCGCCTGATCGCCGCCCGGCGCACGGCCCAGTCCCAGATCAATCCGGTCGCCATGGATCGCCGCCAAGGTCCCAAACTGCTCGGCAATCGCCAAAGGCGCGTGGTTGGGCAGCATCACCCCGCCCGCCCCAACGCGAATATGCTGCGTGTGATCCGCCACATGCCCCAGCAAAACCGATGTCGCCGCCGAGGCGATGCCCGGCATGTTGTGATGCTCTGCCATCCAGAAGCGGTGATAGCCCTTGGCTTCGGCCAATTGGGCCAACGCGACGGAATTGGCGATGGCGGTGGCGGTGTCTGACCCTTCGGGCACCGGGGCAAGGTCTAGAACCGAATATTGCATGTCTGTCTCCTGTGTTCCGCCTGATATAGGCAGCCTCCCCCCCGCCCGGAACCGCAAGGCGCAGAAAAACCAAACACTTGGGCGAATTTAGCGACATTCCCAATGTTATATTATAACGCATGCCAGCTATGCGCAGACGGTCCTTGCGGCTCCCCCATGGCGGGCATATCCGAAAGACCTTCACAACCAGACCTCGCCAGTCTCCGACAAGTCACGGTCCAAAACTAGGCAAAGCCATGAACATTAAACACCTTATCGGGTTCGGCATCACCGCTGGACTGCTCTCTTCTGCCGCCTATGCGCAGGACAACATCACCACGGGCTTTGACCCGGTGATCGAAGACCGTCCTTCCGTATCGGCCATCGGCTGGACCGCCGGCGTTTCCGCTGCGACACGTTTCAACACGTCGGATGATTTTGACCACCTCGACAACGAGGTCGAAGGTTTCGTTGAGCTGACCTACGGCGGCTTCCACACTGGTCTCAGCGCGACTTCGCTGTACCAAGACCCCACAGATGATGTCGAAATCGAAGTCGACCTCGGCTATGGCGCGGACTTTGGTCAGGGCACTACGCCTGGCTGATTGGGTCCAAAGACCACGGCGAAGAAATCACCGCGACGTTGGGTTTCCCTGTTGGCCGTGACGTGACGGGCGCATTCGCCGTGATCATCGACCCCGACAATGGCGAAAGCGATCAAGAAGTGGCGTTCGAGGCGCCCCTGTCCGAGCGTTGGACCGCCGTTGGCCTGATCGGCAACAGCGACCGCGATGATAATATCTATGCCGAAGCGGTGCCGTCTATGACTTCGGCGATGGCGTCAGCTTTGAAGCGCTCTACGAAGACACCAACGATGGTGACGGCGTTCTGGGCTTCACCGCGAGCTACGAAATCGGCGGCTAATCCCGCAAGGGATCATCCCTGATCTTGACCAAGGGCCGTTGCGGGAAACCGCAGCGGCCTTTTCTCATGACCCCGTGGCCAGCCATGCCCACTGCCCGCCCCCAACGAAAAAGGGCCACCCCGGAGGGCAGCCCTTTCGCAAATCTGATCGGTAAGCTTAACGCTTGGAGAACTGGAAGCTCCGGCGCGCTTTGGCCTTACCGTATTTCTTCCGCTCGACGACGCGGCTGTCACGGGTCAGGAAGCCTGCCGCTTTCAGCGCACCGCGCAGGGAGGGATCGTAAAGCTGCAGCGCTTTGGAGATGCCGTGCTTGACCGCGCCCGCTTGACCGGACAGACCGCCGCCTTTGACAGTTGCGAACACGTCGAACTGGCCTTCGGTGTTGGTGATGCCGAAAGGCTGCGCGAGGATCAGCTGCTGCACGGGGCGCGCGAAGTATTCGTTCTGCGGCTTGCCGTTCACGATAACCTTGCCGGAGCCGGGCTTGATCCAAACGCGGGCGACCGCGTCTTTACGTTTGCCGGTGGCATAGGCGCGGCCCAGTTCGTCACGAACCGGCTCACGCGGGGTCATTTCGGTTTCGGTGCCCTGCACGCCGCCGATGTTCTCGGTCACGGCTGCTTCGAGACCGTCGAGGGATTTGATTTCGTCAGCCATGCTCATGCACTCCGCGTGTTTTTCTTGTTCAAGGATTTAACATCCAGAACTTCGGGGCTCTGCGCCTCATGGGGGTGATCGCTACCTGCATAGACGCGCAGGTTGGTCATGATCTGGCGGCTCAGGCGGTTGCCGGGCAGCATGCGCTTGACCGCTTGGGTCACAACACGCTCAGGATGCGCGCCCTCAAGGATCTGTGCCTTGGTGCGCGACTTGATGCCACCGGGGTGGCCGGTGTGCCAGTAGAAGTGCTCTTCGCGCTTCTTGCCGGTCATCTGCACCTTGTCGGCGTTGATGACGATCACGTTGTCGCCGCAATCCATATGCGGAGTGAAGGACGGCTTGTGCTTGCCGCGCAGGCGCGTGGCGATGATCGAAGCGAGACGGCCCAGCACGACGCCTTCGGCGTCGATGATGATCCATTTCTTGTCGATATCTGCCGGTGTCGCAGAAAAGGTTTTCATGGATGAATTCCCGTTTAAGGTTGGTCGGAACGAGGAATCCCCGCCCGGTGTCTGATGGAGGGGTTATAACCACCTGCATCGCCGGGTCAAGCGCAGCAATCACGGATTACGTAAGCAAAATCAGTGGCTTATGATTTAGGTACAATAATACCCCATATTTCTACACGCTGATCTGCTCTGGCGGATTGTCCAAGAGACAGCGCAGCCGCTGCATCGCCGCCTCAAATGAGCGCAGAGAGACATGGGCGTTCACCGCGATGCGCACCGCATGGGGCGCGCGGCCATCGCGCAGGGCGAATTCATCGGCGGAACGGATCTGCACGCCCTGCGCCTCTGCCGCGCGGCAGAAGCCCGCTGCGCGCCAACCCGGCGGCAGGTGCAGCCATAAGAAGGGCACGTCACGCGACCATTGCAATTCATGCCCGCCCAGATGGTTGACCGCGACCTCGACATATTCCGCCAGTCTTTCGCGGATGTCGGCACAGATGCCCTTCAGCCGCGGATCGGTGAGCAGAATCCGCGTCGCCTCGGCCAAAGGGCGGGCAAGGCCGAAGTACCCGTATTCCGCCACCCGCCGCAGGTCCGCCGAGCGCCCCGCCGGGGCCAGCGCAAAGCCGACACGCAGCGCGGGGGTCAGTTCCTTTGAAATCGAAGAGACGTGCCAGACATGTTCCGGCCAGAGCGAGCGGTAGCTCGGCGCGCGGGCAGAGCCCATGCGGTAGCAATCATCCTCCAAAATCTCCAACCCGTGCCGCTTGGCGACCTCCAGCAGCGCGCGCCGCCGTTCGAGGCTTGTGTGGCTGCCGGTGGGATTGTGCACCTCCGGCGTGGTGCAAAACACCTGCGCCCCACTGTCGCGCGCGGCCTTGTCCAACGCCTCGGGCAACACGCCGTCTTTGTCCATCGCCACGCCAACCACTTCGGCGCGCAGCACCTCCGCAGCCCGGCGGAACCCGGCGTAGGAGAGGTCTTCGACCAGCATCACCGGCTTTGGCCCCGACAAGATGGCCTGAAGTACCAATACAATCGCGCTTTGCCCGCCGTGTGACAGCACAACGTCGCGCTCGCTCAGCGGCCCGAGGGCCAGATGCGACAGCCAGTCGACCACCGCTTGGCGCACCGGGGCATAGGCATCGCGGGTGGGATAATTCATCAGGTCTTCGCCCGGCACATCCGCCACTTGCCGCAGGGCGCTGCGGATCAGGGCCACTTGCCCCATGTCTGGTAAGCGCGGGCTAAAAAGGCTGACCGCATCGGTATCTGAGATCTCTAACTCTTTGATCCAGCTATCTTGTTCGCGGTTCCAGACATCTTCGCGAATGGCGGCCTGCGGCGGGGCGACAAAAGTGCCCCGGCCGACCTCGGCCTCCAGCAAACCTTCGTCCGTAAGAATGGTATAGGCCCGCGCCACGGTGCCGGGGGTGATCCCCAATTGCCACGCTAGCTCGCGCACAGGCGGCAGCTTGTCCCCCACGGCCAGTGCACCGGATGTGACCCCCTCGCGGATCGTGAGGGCGACGAGTTTGTACTTCGGTCCCTGCCCTTCGGCGAGGGTTGGCTGCCAAATTGTACCCATTACAATATTCCTGTGGTCAAATTGTATCGCACTTTGTACCCTTACACCTGTAGGCTTTCTACACTTTGTGTCAATACAATTTCGCCAATACAAATTCAAGGAGTTCTCCCATGACACAGGCTCGCCCTATCAGCGCCGATGCAATGACATTGATGACATACCGCGCTCTGCCGGTCCCTGCGATGATCGCGCTGCGCTTTGCGGCGGTCGTGACCACATGGGCGGCCCGCCGACGCACCCGCCTCGCGCTTGCTGCGCTTGAGCCGTGGGAGCTTGATGATGCGGGACTTACACCGGAACAAGCCTCAGCCGAGGCTTCCCGCGTGTTCTGGCAGGCGTAACTTCCCTGTGGCGTTCGCCAGACCTCTTCCTGGGCCGGGTTTTCCCGGCCCCTTTTTCGTGTAAACCAAGGGCCATCGCCTGCCCGTGGGTCGGCGAACCAACCCCGGCTTGTACCACTTTATCTCTCAGCTATGATGAGCGCTCTCTAGGTCGAGCATAGGCCAACCAAATCGCCTACCCGCCCGAACGGGCAGGCGATGGCCCGGCGCCTACGGCTTGATTCCGGGCCTTCCCTTATCCCATCGACGCAGGCGGAATCGCATAGGTCAGGCTCGCCCGCGCCACCGGCTTATCCGACCCTTCGGAATAGATCAGCACATCCGTCACCGACAACTGCCGCCCCAGTTTAAGCAACTTGGCATGGGCGACCAGCGGCACATCCGCCAGCGGCTTGCGCATGAAATCGATCGAGCAATTCGTCGTCACCGCCAGCGCCTTGGGCCCGATCATCGCAAGCGTCGCGAGATAGGCCGCCACATCCGCCAGCGCGAACATCGACGGGCCCGACACCGTCCCTCCGGGCCGCAGATGGCGGCGGCTGGTCAACAGACGCATGGTGATCTCATTCTCGGCCACGTGATCCACGGCGAAATCATCCGCCACCTGATCGAAAACCTCCCGCATGAAGGCTTCCAACGCCTCTGCATCCATCACCACGGCCATACTTGTCCTCCCTGCTTTCCTCGGCGTAACGTTGGCGCGACCAGCTTGGGAGGGCAAGGTGACAATTCTTGACGTTACGGCACAAGGGCCGGTGACCCACCTGCGCATGAACGCACCCGAGCGGCTGAACGCACTGTCGGACGAAATGCTGGCCGCCCTGCACAGCAAACTCGACGCCTTGGCCGAAGATCGGCAAACCCGTGTCATTATCCTATCGGGCGCGGGCAAAGCCTTTTGCGCGGGGCACGACCTGCGCCAGATGACCGCCATGCGCCAAGCCGAAGACGGCGGAGCCGCCGCCTTCAAAGACCTCTTCGACCGCTGCGCTGCCCTCATGGCCCGCATTCAAAGCCTGCCGCAGCCCGTCATCGCCCAAGTCCACGGCATCGCCACCGCCGCTGGCTGCCAGCTTGTCGCCACCTGCGACATGGCCATCGCCGCCGAGGACACCCGCTTTGGCGTCAACGGCGTGAACATCGGCCTTTTCTGTTCAACCCCCATGGTCGCCCTGACCCGCAGCATCCCGCGCAAACAAGCGCTTGAGATGCTGACCACCGGCGAATTCATCTCAGCCCCCCGCGCTGCAGAACTGGGCCTGATCAACCGCGCCGTGCCGGACGACCAACTGGCTACTGAAACCAACGCCCTAGCCGAAAAGATCGCCGCCAAACTCGGCACCGCCGTCGCCCACGGCAAAGGCGCCTTCTACCAACAGATGCACCTGCCCACCGACCAAGCCTATGCCTTCACCGGCGAGGTTATGGTGCGCAACATGCTCGATGCAGAAACCCGCGAAGGCATCGACGCCTTCTTGGAAAAACGTACCCCTGATTGGAAGCAGTGATTGTTTCCAAATCCGCGCAACAGTGTTGCCGCGCAGGGGCTGGCAAATCTGGCAAAATCGGGGCACTGTTATATTAGGGTATAGAAACCCTGATGATTTTTGGGTCGCCGACGGCGGAAGGTCCCTCCGGGTTAGCCTCTCACTGACCGACTATTCCCGCAGCGGCGACCCCAAAACCATGCCCGGCCAAGCGCGCGTGCCGCGATATTTCAGCGCGCATCAGCCCGCCCCCGCTCTTGCCTGTTGCGCGCGAACCCGCCCTGCCCTA